>JAYWBY010000485.1:0-26979 GCA_043781115.1 Pseudomonadota bacterium | reverse complement strand
CGCCCGTCGCAAGTTTTGACAGGTGTAGAGCGGACGCGAAGGCTTTCCACTCGTCCTCGGGCAGTGGAGCCAAGGAAGTCAGGAAGTCGCGGAAGCGGTCGAGCCGGGGATCAGTCATAATTATTCTAAATTATTGGATAATAGGGATCTTATCATAGGATAACGGCGGCCGGCCAGGTCGTTGCTAGTATCTCATCTATCGGAAGACGAAATCATCCTGCACACCACTTGGGGTCACGTCATGAACGGTATCAACGAAGCCCTCTTCACTCTCGTCGCGCCACTGCTCCTCACCTCGGCGATCACCGCCTGCCGGGTCCCATCGACGCAACTCGATTCGACGGTGGCAAGCGAAAGCGCGAACGCCGATCCCGCGGCCTTTTGTCACGGTAAGACCGTCCTGGTCGTGACTTCAGCTTCTGGCTACATCACGCTCAAAGGCGGTGAGCAGTATCCGACAGGCTACTTTCTTCGGGAGCTGACCGATCCGCTGATTCCGCTGATCAACGCCGGATGCCGCTTCGAATTCGCGACGCCCGGTGGACTGTCACCAGTTATCGATTCGAACAGCCTCGAGCTGCTTTGGGCCTACTACCCCTATCCGGAACTGAAAGCTGCCGCCGCGGCGCACCGCCTGGCCGGCATTCAGGTCGCCGAGTCGATCTACGGCAAGCTTCGCTTCTCGGAAGAAAAGCCGCAGTGGAAACGCATTTCGACAGAAGTTCAGGCCTTCGTCCAAGACGTCGAGCAGCGCCAGGCAGCGGCCGGCCTCGTCGAACGCCCCGTGACGTCCCTCGAAGCCGTGGCCGAGCGCCTCGCCGCCTCGGACCAAGCAGGCGCTGCTTCTCCCTATGTCGCGCTCCTGGTTCCCGGCGGTCACGTGCCGATGGAAGACCTAAAGGTCAGTCCAGCGCTCGGTCGGGTCATGAATCATTTCCATTCGCACATGCTCCCGACTTCTCTCGTTTGCCATGCTCCTGTGGCGCTTCTGTCGACGGCCACCGTCGGCCCGATGATTTATGAAGGCTACACGGTCTCCGTCGCCGACCGTGTCGCCGAGCAATTGCTCGAGCAGATGGGTCCCTTGCAAGGCTACCGGGTCCAGTCTTACGTCGACGACGACCTCGCCGCCGCGGGCGTCAAACTCGACCAAAATCCGTGGCCAGGCTACCCGCAAGTCCACGCCGACCGCGAAGTCATCACCGCGCAAAATCCGGCTTCCGCGCCTTTCTTGGGGCTGATGCTCATCGAATCCATCAAGTTGTACACCGCGCACGCCGGCACCGATGCCTGGTGGTTGGGCCGGGACATGTTCCTCTCCCCTTCCTCCATTCAAGCCGAGCAGGCCGAAGCGATGGCCAAAGAGAAGGCGCTGGCGGACGTCGCGGTGAAATCCAACGCGTCGGTTCAGTGGAAGGTCAAGGCGCTCCGCCACCTGCTCGGACTCTCGGCCCCGACGCCGACCAACATTTTCCTAAGCAGCAGCTACCTGAGCCTTTTCGACGACGCCATGCGAGTTTCTTCGGATCTGTCGACGACGGCGCTCTACCCCGCCACCGGCTCGCCGCAACTCATGCTCAACCGGTTTCCGATCCCCCTCGTCGACTTCGCGCCCGGTCTCGACGTCTTCCACGTGCTGAAGACCTTGCACAACTATTATCTCCCGTTTCCTAATGGATTCTACGCAAACTGAAACGAACACCTTGAACCAACAAACTGAAAGGTCAACGCCATGAAATCGAAACTTCTCCTCTCGCTGTCACTCGTCGCTTCGTTCGCCACCGTCACCGCCTGCGGCACGAACCGCGCCCAAGAAAGCGCGGTCTTCACTTCTGACGGCGAAGCATGCGCCGCCTACGTCCCCGCCGCCGGCGTCGACGTCGGAATTTGGCTGAAGGGCATCACGTCGCAAGCCAAGATGAAGAAAATCTTCGAATGCGCCTCGGTTCCCGAAGTGCTGCCCCAAGGCAAGGGTCGCGGCACGGGTTTCCTCTTCGTCGCCTTTCCCGCTTGGAACGCCTTGCAAACCAAGGTCGGCTCGCTGATCTGGGGCGGCAAGATCTTAACGACCGCAGGCGACAAGACGACGCTCGTCAACATCATGGTCGACAGCGGACGCACGCGTTACAACGCCAACGTCTACAAAGCTGCGGGCATGATCGACGGCCGGCCGTCGATCATCCTCGACTACCGCGTCGACCAAAGCGCCGCCGCGTCGGCTCCGAAGGGCCTGGCCGAGCCCCTCGTCGACGGCATCATCCACGGCATTCGCGACGAAATCAGAGAGGTGGGCGGCTCCGGTGTGTACCTCGGCCGCGCCCACCTTTACAAAGGCTTCCTGACCAATTGGTCGGATCCTTCGCTCTCGGATGCCGAGTTCGCGGATCACGGCAATTGGGTCTTCGCCGCGAACTTCATCCTCGACTTCCGTCCCTGATCAGAGCTCCACGTCGATATCGGTGCGCGTAGCGCCGATCGTCACGTCGCGAGTTTGGTGATGATCTCCGAGGTCGAAGCTCAAGCGGTACATGCCGGGGGCCAAGACCACGTGATAGGTCCCGTCGGCCTTGATCTGCCAATTGATCGTCGGCGCCCCGTCCTTCGCCAGACTCTGGACGGTGAGCATCGTCGTCGGCTGGGCCCGGCCCGCGCCGTCGGTGACCTTGCCACGAATGCCGCTGCCTTCCAGGCGAGTCAGCAGCGCCGTCCAAGCCGGACGCAGCTTCTCGACCGTCGGTTGGCGTTTGCTGTAAGGCGGCTGGAAGCCAGCGCTGTCGCTGTTCAGCTCGATGACGTACGGGATGACGTGTTGCTCGTGATACATCCAGTCGATATCGCTGCCGTCGACGCTGTAGAGAAGTTCCCAGGCGGTGCCGGGCGTGTATTTGCCGCTACCAGCGTCGCTAGGAATCAAGGCCGCCATTTGCTGGGCCAAGGGTTCAACGACGTCGCGGGTTTCCGAGCGGCGCCCTTGGCAACCGTACGGAAAGATCACGAGTTCGCTATATGAGTGGAACGAGATGTCGAAAACGGGTTGGACGCGGCTGATGAAGCCCATCATCGCTTGGGTCTCAGGCTCAGAGGCGGCCGACGGTCCACGGTAGTCGTCGGCGAAAGTGCTGCCGCTCGACCCTTGGCAAGTGTTCCACGCGTACGGGTAATTGCGGTTGATGTCGACGCCGTAGCCGCCGCGCGTATTTTTCCGCCACATGCTGCTGCCGTTCCAGACCTTGTTGCTCCCGTCCGGGTTGACCATCGGCATGATCCAAATCTCGTTGTTGTCCACCCACCGGGTCACTTGCGGATCTTGACCGTAGCGCGTCAAGAGGTACTCGGCGATGTCGAGCGGCACTTCGGGAGACATGACTTCCCGCGCATGGTGCATGCCGTTGAAGACGACTGCTGGCTCGTCGAGCTCGTGCTGCTCCGGGTTGTCGGAAATCTTCAACGCCCAGATGTCGCGGTTTTCCAGCGATTTGCCTATCGATTCAAGATGGGCGATGCCCGGATAGTCCGTCGCGAAGCGGTGGAGGATGCCTTCGATTTCTTGCGGCGTCTTGTAGTTGCTGTCGGGAGCGAGCGTGGTGTCGACGTCCTTCATGGACAGGACGGCGAAACCCAGGAACTTCAGGGACAAGCCTTCTTCTTGGTTGTGGGCGATGACGTCGACCGTGCCGTTGGCGAGGTTGACCCCGGCGACGTCGTAGCCTTCGTTGACCAGGCGTTGAAGTTCCCCCTTGTCTTGGCCGATCTTCACTTTGACGATCGAAAAGACGCTGGAGTTGATGCCTTGGCCAGGATGCGCGCTGGCGCCTCCCGCGAAAGACAACAACGCGGCGCCTAAAATCACGCGCGCGAGTCCCTTGAGAGCACAGAACATAGTTCCCCCCGGTGTCTGGTGCAATGTTTGGAATGGATTAAGGTCTAGGGGAAATTTTACTGCATCTACTGGGGAAGTATCAAATCGGTACCCCGCTCCACGTGAGCGGGGCAATCATGCGGGCATGCTGTCGCGCTCGCCGTTGAGGCGTGTAGCGGTGTCCGGATCCGTCCGAGCTGGCGCAAGGATGGTTCTCACGATCGTCATGCTGTCGCGCAGGATGTTTGCCGTCAGCGGTAAACGCCTGAGGTGCAGGGCTTCCGGGGCGCCGTCGTTGATCCCGCGGCGCAGCGTCAGAGCCGCGCCGAAGCCCTCTTCCTTGACGCAACTGAGCGTCGTGGCGTCATAGGCCCCGAACGGGTAGGCGAACACGTTTGGGGCGGCGCCCAACTGATCGGTGAGCACGTCGCGGGCCCTGGCGATCAAGCGACGCTGGTCGACGGAGCTCCGTTGGGTGAGGTCGACGGCGTCGTGACCAATAGTGCCGATCTCCCAGCCTTTGCTTTTCAGAGACTTGAGGTGCTTCCAATTCATGGCCGTGGCGTTTAAAAGGTGCGACGAACTGGGGCGGCGGACGAGTTCTCGCGTCGCCACGAAGACGCTGGCGGGTACGCCCAACTTACTGAGGCATGGTTCGAGCAGCCGATAGATGTCGCGTTCGCCGCCGTCGAAGGTTAGGCAGGCGTAGCGGCCGGAGGGTTCCTTCAAGGCGTCGGAGACCGTCGTGAGCTTGAAGCCCAAGAACCGGAGCAGCCTAACGACCAACTTGACGTAACCGACCCGAAGCCCCGAAAGCGGCCTGCGGCTCGTGGCTATGTTGTTCGGCCGGTGACCGGCGAGCTGAGCCATGCTGAGAATCAGGATTTTACGAGCGAGGGTCAACTAGGCTACCTAATGGTCCGGCGCGAAAGTACGGCGGAGCGGGTATGGCCATGATTATATTTTACTATATTAATCAGGTTCCGGTGAGGAACCTTTAAGACAGCGGTAAATTTGCGTAAAGACATCGAAATTTCAAGAATTGAAGCCCTCGTGTCCGGCGCAGGTCTAACCTTCTTCGGCTTGGCGGCCCTCGCTCCAGAGGATGAGTTTGGGCGCTTTCGGGCCTGGATCGACTTGGGCCGGCACGCGGGCATGACCTATCTCGAAGATCATTTGGCCTTGAGAGCCGATCCTCGCGGCCTCCTCGCGGGCGCCAAGAGCGCGGTGATCGTTGGACTGAACTATTACCTCGGCGATCGTCAACGATCAGTCACTGACGATGCAGTGCCTCGTGTCGCCCAGTACGCGCGCTTGAAGGACTACCACAAACTTCTCTGGCGGAAAGGCGAGCTGATCCTGGACGGGCTCAAGCGCGAGTTCGGGGCCGAGACCGTCGGTCGCGTCGTCGTCGACTCCGCGCCCGTCTTGGAGCGCGCGTTGGCGGCGCGGGGAGGCCGCGGCTTCATCGGCAAGAACACCTGTTTCATCGACGCCGAGCGCGGCAGCTTTTTCCTGTTGGCGGAAATTCTCACCACCATCGAGCTTCCCATCGCCGAGGTCGACCCCGTCGACCCGACCCAGCGCGGTGAGCGCGGCGGTTGCGGCACCTGCAAGCGCTGCCAAGTGCATTGCCCCACGGGCGCGTTGGCCAAAGACTACAGCCTCGACGCCAACCTCTGCCTCGCTTACTGGACCATCGAAAACCGCGGCGAGATACCCGAGAAATTTTGGCCTTGGCTGAAGCAGTACGTCTTTGGTTGCGACATCTGTCAGCTCGTCTGTCCTTACAACCGAGGGGCGGAGCTGCAGAAGGACGCAGAATTGGTGAAGCTTCGGGAACCCCCTGCACTTTTCGACGTGGCGACGATGGACGCGCGGATCTACGAGCGACTCTTCGGCGGCACGCCGATGACCCGAGCCAAACGTGAGGGGTTGATCCGCAACGCGCTGATCGCGATGACCGTGACCAAAGATGCGCGCTTGGACGAAGCGTTGCGGCTAGTCGACGGCCGCGAGACGGCGCCAGTGCTCAAGGGTACGCTCGCCCAGATCGCTAAATGGCGCGCCTCGCCCGCTCAGCCTTCGAACTGACGGTCGATCGAGGCGAAGTCACGTGACGCGTGCCAAAGAGGAATGAGCTGGCGAAGCAGCGTATCCGCTTGCTTAGGATTTAGTTGTGCGTCCTTGTCGCTGATCGCCGTTGGCGGATCCGTGTGAACTTCAAGGAAGTAGCCGGCAAGGTAGCCGGTCGCCGTCGCCGCCCGCGCCAAAACCGGCGCAAAATGCCGTTGCCCGCCCGAGATCTGGCCGCCCTCCCCGCCGGCCGCGGGCAGCTGCGTGCTGTGAGTGATGTCTAGAATCAGCGGGGCGCCCGATTTCGCCATGATGGGGAAGGCTCGCATGTCGACGATCAAGTTGCCGTAGCCGAAGCTCGCGCCGCGCTCCGTCAGATAGACTTCGCTTTCGGAATTGCGGCGTTTCGCCGCCGTGCGGGCCTTTTCGACCAAATGGGCCATGGCTCCCGGCGCCATGAATTGGCCCTTTTTGATGTTCACGATTCGACCCGTGGCCGCCGCCGCCGCGACGAGATCCGTTTGGCGACAAAGAAACGCGGGAATTTGCAGGATGTCGCACACGGCCGCGACGGGCGCGACCTGATGGGTTTCGTGGACGTCGGTGAGGATCCGGACTTGATGCTTGGCCTTCAGATCCTTGAACCAGGCCAGGGTTTGCTCAAGGCCTGGGCCGCGCGTCGAGTCCATGGACGTGCGGTTGGCTTTGTCGAAGCTCGCCTTGAAGACGTAGTCGAAGCCCAGCTCAAGACTTAGGCGCTTCATCGTCGCGCAGACGGAGTCGAGGAGCTCGAAGGATTCCGCGGCGCAAGGTCCGGCGATGACCAAAGGGCGGGCTGAGGGCAAAGGCATCGGGTCTCCTCCACAGCCTTTCGGCCAAGTCACCTAAAAGAGAGGGATATCACCCATACGAGGGGCCGGCAAGGGGACCGCCGGAAGGCAGCGAACAGTCTTGACTAACCGAAACCGTGATGACATATTTGCCTCCCTTTTCAAGGGTTCTTCGGCGTCTTAGCTCAGTCGGTAGAGCAGTGGATTGAAAATCCACGTGTCCCCAGTTCGACTCTGGGAGACGCCACCATCCTTCGCTGGTGCGAAGGTTCCTCGGCATTTATACTGGCGTCACTGTTGGCCGCCGATGGAATTGTGACGGAGTCTGGATCATGGCAGAAGTTTTAGTTCAAATCGTTCATGTCGTAGTCGCGCTGTTCATGATCTTGGTCGTGCTCGTTCAGGGCGGCAACCAAGGCGGCGTCGGCGCGGCATTTGGTGGGGGCAACTCCTCCGGTGTTTTCGGCGCCACGGGCGCGACGTCGCTGCTAGGCAAGTTGACCTACGGTGCGGCGTTTATTTTCATGCTTACGTCGATCTCGCTGACCGTCATGCAAGGCAAAGGCGGCGATATCGGTCTGAAGGAAAAGTTGAAGCAAGGATCGGCGGAAACGACGACTCCTGCGGCTCCGGCAGCGGCGGCTCCTCAAGCGCCCGCGACTCCGGCGGCTCCTCCTACTCCGGCGACGCAGGTCCCGGCGGGCGGCAACTGAGTTCGGTTTCTGTCTAGTCGAGATATGCGGTCATGGTGAAATTGGTAGACACGCCAGTTTGAGGGACTGGTGCCGTAAGGCGTGGAGGTTCAAGTCCTCTTGACCGCACCATTCTCAGCTTCGTTCCCCCGCCTATCGGCCTTGCCTCTTGGCAACGAGACAATAGGCGCGGTGACCGGCTGCTCGATTTCGGTGTTTCGTGAGCGACCACCCGCGACGCTCCAACATCAAGCGGAAGTATTTCGAGTCGAAGCCGAGCTCCAGCCAGCCATGCTTTCGCGCTGCCCACAAGGATTCGCCGTCTAGGCGAACTCCCCATGGACTGGGGAACAGGGTGACCGGCTCACCAAGAAAGAAAATCGTGGACGTGGGTTTTAGGATTTTGTCCAACAGATCCAACAACGCAACGTGGTCGTCGCAGTGATGGAACGCCTCGCAAAAAATGGCCGCGTCAAAGACTTGTGACGTCTTGAAGTCGATCATGTCGGAGACAATAACGTCAATCTTGACGCGCTCACTGTCGGCGCGACGACGAAGCACGTCAGCGTAAGAGGAGCTGATATCCACGGCCGTGACATCGAAGTCGCACTTGGCCAAATCAATCGCTAAATCACCACATCCCGAGCCGAATTCGATGAGCTTTGCGGTGTGCGGCACCGTCAGTTGCTGCAGCCAATAGCCAAGAGCCATGAGATGGGTGCCGGTAGTGCCAAGACTTCTGGTGCTGTACGGATAAAGCGACGCAAGAGCCGTGTCGACGTCGATGGGTTCTTGAGCTACGGCCCGGTAGTGAAAGGGACCGTGACCGGAAAGTTCGCAGTAAAGATCAAGCTGTTGCTTACGATATTCGGCCGATTCTGGATCGGCGTGAAAGCGGCGGCCTGCATCAAAGCGCCACGACCCGATAAAGGCAACGCCCTCATCGTGTGACCGCGCGAAGGCTTCTTCGGAGCGACGAAGCATGACTTCGAGTTCTTGCTTGGTAGTCACCAAGGTTCGATGCTTCTGCAGATCCCTCCCGCGGTACAGAGTCCGAATGAGCGTCGAGCGCAACTTGTCGTGAAACATCCCCAAGAAATTCTCTCGCCATAAGGTACATCGCTGTATACTTTTATAAATACCCCATGTCGAGGGTGACGACAAAAATGCGCATCGCCGTACGAAACTCGTATGAATCACCCGTGTTTGCCTCGGCCGACGCGGCGATCTTCTTCGACGTCTTCCGCGCGTCGACGACCCTTTTGGCGCTGGTTTCGGTGCGCGCGGAGAGAATCCTTTCCGCCAACGACGAGGCGACGTGTCGAGGGTATCAAGCCCAAGGCTATGAGCTCGTCTCGGAGGTCTTTGCCGGCGGCATCGACAACAGCCCGGCGCAAGTGCTTGCCGGCAAATTCACCGGCCACCGGGTCATCCACAAATCGACCAATTTCACCAATGCCGTGTTCCACAATCTCGGCGCCAAGCGTCTGCTGATCGGCGCTTTGGTCAATGCCGAGCGATTGGTCGAACACGTCTTCAGCGCGGGATACGAAACGGTCGAATTGATCGCGGCCTCGCACTTCGCGGGCCGCACCGAGGCGGTGGAAGATCTGGCGGGCGCGCGCGTCGTTGAAGCGATGCTAAAACGCGAGGCCGTCGGAGTTCTGCCGGAGGCCGAACTCATCGCGGCGAAGCTGGCGAGAAAACGCCAAACGCAAAATCTCCCGGCCCACTACTGGGACGACACGAGGCTAGCGCTGGAACTCAATCGGTTGCCGGAACTCGCCGAAATTCGGCGGCTGGACGAGCGCACGATGGAGGTCGTCACTTTATGACTTCGACGCGAGGAATTTTTCGCCAGATTTTCCCGGGGCGTCTGCCCTTGATAGGAGTCGTCCACTTGCCGCCGCTCCCAGGATATCCGGGGGCGCCGTCCGTCGAAGCGTTGGTCGAGCATGCTGTGAGGGATCTCGAAGTTTTGGAAAGCCTGGGATATGACGGCATTTTGATCGAGAATGAAAATGACCAGCCGCATCAGGTGCTCTCGGCGCCGGAAACCACAGCCTGCATGACGCGTATCGTAGCGGAGGCAGTGCGCGTCGCTCGCCGGATCGTGGTCGGAGCGGAAATCTTGCTCAACGACCCCAAGGCTTCGCTCGCCGTGGCCAAGGCCGCCGGCGCCAGGTTCATTCGCACCGACTACTTCGTCGATCGCATGGCGCGAGACGAATACGGCGGCGAGATGACGATCGACGCGCCCGGACTGATCGCTTACCGGAAGAAAATTGGTTCACACGACGAAGTTGCGATATTGGCGGACGTCCAGGTGAAATACGCCCGACTCCTGGAGAAGAGGTCGCTTGGCGCGTCGACGGTTTTGGCGCGCGACGCCGGCGCCGACGCCGTCGTCGTCACCGGACAGCTGACGGGGAACGCCCCCGTCCTCGGTCACCTCGCGGAGGCCCAAGCCGCCGCGGGCGGCCACCCCATCCTGATCGGCAGCGGGCTAACGGCGGAGAACGCAGCGGAAATCCTGGCCTACGCCGACGGCGCGATCGTCGGCACGGGCATCATGAGCAACGGCCACATGGACCGGGACCGCGCCGGCAAACTGATGACGGTCGTTGAACGCCTGAGAAAGAAGGGCTGAGCCCATGCGTGTCGCTTGCGTCGGGGACTTCGGCGTCGATCGCTATCTGGATTCGGGGCTGGTCCGGCCCGGAGGCTGTTCGCTGAATTTGGCGGTCAATTTAGCGAGGCTCGCGGCGAATTTCGAGGTTCAGGCCGTCTCCGCCGTTGGTACCGATGCTGATGCCGAGGTCGTGTTGAAGGCCGTTGCAGCGGAAAGGTTGACTCCGCTCCTGCGCCAGTTGTCGGGCTCGACGCCTTGTCAGTCGCTTCGCTTGTCGGCGAGCGGTGAGCGAAGCTTCGTTGGCTACGAAGCTGGGGTGCTCGCCGGCTTGTCCCTTGATGCCGAACAACAAGAGGTCGTCAAGAATAGCGACATCGTCGTGTCGCTGATTTATACGCAATTTGAAGCGTCGCTCCGCCGACTCTTGGCACTGCCGCGGCGCGGAGCGTTGGTTCTAGATTTCATGGATCTCTCGGACTATGGTCACAAGCTCGAATCCTTGGCTTTCGCATTGGACTCTGTGGCTCTCGGGTTCTTCGGCCTGACCGACCCCCATTCACCGGTCATCGCCGAGCTCCAACGGCGGACCAAAGAGAGGAATCAGAGTTTCGTCGTCACGCTAGGCGCCGAGGGCAGTCTGTATTTGGACGGCGGCAGGCGGGCCTTTTGCCGAGCCGTACCCGTGGCGCGCGTCGTCGATACGACGGGCGCCGGCGATGCCTTTGCGGCGGCCTTTTTGAGTCGTTTCCTCGCCGGCGCGGGCGTAGAGGGGGCCTTGGCCTTCGCTAGCCAGCACGCGGCGGGCATAGTCCAGCGGATCGGCGGCTTTTAAATTTAGAGATCTTTCGCCAAGATCTCTTTCATGATTTCGGACGTGCCTGCTCCGACGGAATACAAGCGAACGTCCGTCCAAAGTCGTCCTACAGGATATTCCGTCGTGTAGCCAAACCCACCGTGGAGCTGCAGGCAGTCGTAAGTGACCTTTTGCGCCAAATCCGAGGTGTAGAGCTTCGCCATCGTCACTTCGCGAACCGCTGGCTCGCCTCGGTTCAAGAGATCGACGGCCCGGTATGTCAGCCAGCGTCCCGCCTCTATGGCGGTCAAGTGATCGGCCAAACGATGCCGCCAGACTTGCTGGTCGAGCAAGGGCTTTCCGAACGCGTGCCGCTCCTTCGCATAACGCACGGTGTCGGCAACGATTTTTTCCATGGCAGCAGTCGCAAGCAAAGCCGCCGCCAGGCGCTCTCCCTGGAAGTTGTTCATGATGTAGTAGAAGCCCTTGTTCTCCTCGCCGACGACGAAGCGGCGCGGGATCCGGCATTCGTCGAAAAAGAGCTCCGCTGTGTCTGACGCTTTATGTCCAATTTTATTGAGTTTCTTGCCGACGCTGTAGCCTTTGACGTCGGTCGGAAATGTCACAAGCGAAACGCCGCGATGACCGTCGCCACCGGTGCGAACGGCCAGCGTCAGAAAATCGGCGCGCGTGCCGTTGGTAATCCAAAGCTTCTGTCCAGAAATGACGTAGTCCCCGCCGTCGATGCGGGCTCGGCATTTGAGCGCCGCGACGTCCGAGCCGCCACCGGGCTCGCTGATCGCGAGCGCCGCAATTTTGTCGCCGGCGATCGCCGGTTTGACGAAAAGGTCACGCTGCTCCTTCGTGCCGAGTTCGTGCAGGATCGGCGTGGCGATTTCCGACTGGACGAGGAGGGCCATGTTCACGCCGGCGTTGTTCGAGTGCGCCAGAGCTTCGATGTATGCGGCGGTCGCCCACCAATCCAGGCCGCTGCCGCCGAGTTCGGCGTCGAAGCGAATCCCGAAAAGTCCGAGCGCGCCCGCCTTCTGAAAGATTTCGCGTGGGAAGATCCCGGCTGCGTCCCA
Source organism: Pseudomonadota bacterium (assembly GCA_043781115.1). Taxonomy (GTDB): domain Bacteria; phylum Bdellovibrionota_B; class Oligoflexia; order Oligoflexales; family CAIYRB01; genus CAIYRB01. The sequence goes on along the minus strand of JAYWBY010000485.1, from coordinate 15,012 downwards.
CTCCTCGGCGTGAGGAGCTACCTCGCCTTCGACGAATTTACGCACGGTCGAGCGCAAGAGGGTCGCCTCTTCGCTGACCGGCGGAAAATTCGTTGCGCCTGGCTTTGAATGCACCATTTCAGCCTCGACCGTGTCGTGGGGAGGCGGAAATTCTAACAGTGGACTCCGGGAGTCGCAAGGCGCCGCGACGCTACTTGCCGCCGCCGAATTCACGGATTTGCTTGGCGACGAATTTGCCGTCTTTCCGCAGCTTGAACTCGAAGTCCAAAGCCTTCGGCTTGTCGGCATCCCAAAGCGCGTAATCGCAAGTCGATTCGCCGCTCGATGCTGGGGGATAATAGGTCGGCTCGGCGCGGCAGTAGGCCAACTCCGCCGTCTTGGCGATCTGGATCATGGTCAAGGACTGCGTCCGGTCCATTACCGGCGTCGTCCGCTCGGGCTTGTCGAAGAAAGATTTGGCGAAGCGGGTAATGGTGAGTGACGTGGGATTGGCGTCCGTCAGCAGAACGGCTACCGCCAGCTCGGACCAGGTCGAGGGCGCCGGATTCGTCACGAGGTTATTGCCTTCGTTCGAAGAGACGGAGTATCCAAACAAGGTATCGGTGTTCGGCACGCGCGTCACCAACACGGAGTTGGCCGTAATCTCGCTGCCGAGGTCGTACGCTTCGACGATCGCCAAACCCATGACGGCGCTGTCTTGCGTCAGCCGAGCGAAGTTCCGCTCCTCGATGGCGCGGGTGTTCCAGAGGCTTGCCCAAGCGGCTTTGACCGCGCACTCGACGGAGTCGCTCGGCAGCTTGGCGCGCGTGGCCCCGTGCTTATTCATCTTATTGACGACCGTGCATTCGGCGGTGGCGTCGTCGACTTTCGGCCGAGCCTTGAAGCTGTCGTAAAGGCCGGCACCGTTGAAGCCCGAAAGGTCTTCGGCGTTAGCGCTCGACCGAACCTTGATCTTCGTCGCGGTGGGGATCACTTCGGCAAGGCGGGCGTGCAAGGCTTGGCCGAGCTTCGCGGAGAGTGCGCCCTTGAGAAAGGCGCCTTTGACGTCGTCGGCCAAACGCCGGCGTTCGGCTGGAGCGAGATCGCCAGCGTTTTCCGCTTGTACTAGTGCGGCGATGCTGTCTTTGACTGCCTTGTTCGCCGGATCGTTGACGAAGGCATCGTAGTACGAAAAAGGCACGCCGAAACCGTGAGGCGTCAGATCGTAGCCGAGTTGGGCGCTCAAAGTGCCGGTTTGAGCGGCTCTGCCAAGTACGTATTGATGCGCCAAGAAGCCGAGGTTCGACGCCTTCGACCCGTAGGCCTTTTTCAGTGTCAAGCAGTCCGAGGGACTGGTAGGGCACATTTCGTCGTAGGACAGCAGCCGCTCGTCGCGGGTCCAAACCATCGCCGTCGCCGGGCGCGTCATGCGTTCTTGGAACTTGGCCTTCACTTCTTCGTCGCTGCTCGCCTCGATGGAGAATTGGTCCTCGGAGACCGTCAAATGCACCGGTTGGTCGGCGAAGCCCGCGAATTCGGCGCTGTCGGCCGCGGCCTGGCGGAGGATCATGTTGGGCGTACCTCGCTCCCGAGACTTCAAATTGACGTGCGAATTGGGATCTTGGTAGGCCTTCGTCACGACCGCGGCAACCACCGTCAAATCCAGCGGTAGCTCGTCGAACACGGGGATGTCGGTTGGGCGGAGATCGTCTTGGCTCGTCGGGAATACCCGGAGGTAACCCCAGGCTTCGCCCGGATTCATTGGAATGTAGTTTTTGGTGCCGAGGATGTCGCCAATCGTCAGCGACCGAAAGCCGAGCGCTTCGATGTCCGCGCCGATCGAGGCGGTCGTCTGCTGAAGTCCCGTCGCCACGAAAGCCATCTTGGCGCCGGGAATGTGGAACGTCGAGGTGATCAGTTTCAGCGTTTGGATGATCGTCGCCTCCGACACGACGTCTTGAGGGAAAAACTGCACCCCGTAGACGTCCTCGTTCGTGGAGTCGAGGTGATAGAGCTGGACGGTTCCCGCGAAGTAACGCTTGTCGTTGGTGTAGTAAGTCACTTGATCGTAGTCGAGCGGGCCTTCAGGGATCTGGAGGTATTTTTGGGCAAACTTGTAGTGAAGCTGCGAAGACTCCGGAACCTTACCGTCGATTTGCAAATTGCCGTTGATGTAATAAAGATTGATCGCCGCCGGCTGGCGGGCGTCGAAGAAGAACTTCATCGACCGGCCGAAGACGCCAAGCTGATGATCGGCACTGGCGTAAAGATCGAAGAGGGTGGAGCTCGAGACGGTCTTGACGAAGGGTAGGAGCGTGCAATCTTTATCTTGGCAGTCGAGACCCAAGCCCGGCTGAGTCACCGCGGTCGTGTCGCCTTTGTCTTCGTGCTTTTTCTTCTCGAAACGCGAACACGAAATGGCCGAGGCCAGCGACGCTAACGTCACGAGGCGAATCGACCACTTTTGTACTTCATGTTTCATGGCGTCATTTGTCCTTAACACATAGCCCGAGCACAGCGCCGACCGCCGGTTTCGCGACCACTAGCGACGCCCCTGCAGCGCAAGCCGCATCGGTCTTAAATGATATCACCCCGTCCTTGCCGGCTCCGAGGCCCGCGCAGGTCTTGTTGGTCGTCGTCACGTCAGGCTTATGCCAGGCCAGCGGGCAGGTCGCGTCGTTGCCGGCGAACACTGCCGTTTTGAAAAGGTCGTTCTTGATGGCCGTCTCGAGTTCGCCCTTCGTCGGCATGCGCCAGCCGGCGGACGCGCCCTTGGCGCATTGCGCGGCGACGCCGTCGCTGTCGGTAAAGTTCTTGACGCTGATGTTGGCCCAGGTCAATCCGGTCGCGGCGTCGACAATGCCTAAGGGACTGTTCAAGAGCAGCTGGTTGACGGCCGTGCCGCACGGGACGTCGGGAAGGAGCTGGCCGTTGATGCACAGGACCGAGTGCGCGACGGACACCCCTTCGGTAGCGCTTTGGCTCGATAGCACCGCGTCGGAATTGATGGGCAACGGATTGGTCGGAGTAGTTGAATCGTAGCGGAAGCCGCGGGTGTTGGCGACGCACTGGGCGCCCGATGCGGAGGCCGGCGACGTCCAAAAGCTCGTCAGACAGTCGACTTCTTGCGGTTTGCGGAAGTCAGGTTCGAGGAAGAGTTTGTCCATTTCCGCCGTGGCGGCCAAATGCCAGCCGCTACCGAGGTTCGTGCAGGTGTGCGATGCGGTCGCATAGTCTTGCAGACCCGGCTCGACCTTCCACGAGAGTTTTAGCTTTTCGCTCGTGCCTTCGACGCCGACGTTTTGCGGTTGCGAGGTCGACGACATGCAGGCCGTCGACGTGGGCGGAACATAGACGGCACTTGCGCCACCGTTGCCTGGGTTAGGCGCGGCGGCGACGTCCTGGAGGCCCAAGGTAGAGCAGCCGCCGGGAGGCGGCGGAGGAGGTGGCGGTGGCGGAAAACAGTTGCCGCTGCCGCAGGGGGAGCAGGGCGACACCGCGACTTTTTTCGCGGGCGCCGGCGCCATGGCGTCAGCATTGATGTCGGTCAACGCCGCGTTGATCGGCAAAGCTTCGGGAGTTTTGGCGGTGTTGTCGGAATCTGCGCCTGCACCTTCGTCCGCGCCGCTTTTGGCGGCCCCGTCGTCGTTGGTCGAGGCCACGGGACAATCCGGAGGCGGGTCCTTCGGGCAAGGTTCCGTCGTGCATTTTTCGGTCGTCGTTTTTTTGGTGTTCGACTCGTCTTTCAAAAGCGAGCCGCAGCCGGCCAAAAGACCGACTATGACGATAAACTGGATTCCACCGCGCATGCCGACCTCCGAAGCCTCTAAGCTGCCTATCCCCGCGATTTCCATTCCTCTCTTCGGCGGTTTTCCGGCCTTGCCTGAGGCAATCTTGTCTTGGCCCGTATCCGAGTGTATTCTGGTAATAAAGACAATGAGTTATTCGCGAAAAACGGCCTCGAAAAGGTGGTAATTCCATGGGTTCTTTGACCGACCTTATGGCTAAAATCGGTGCCGAAGGGCACATTTCCGTCGGCCAGTTCTTCCTGCAACTCCTCGTTGCCGCAGCGTTAAGCGCGGCGCTGGCCTTCTTTTACGTGCGCTTCGGGCGGTCGTTGGCGAACCGCCGCGCCTTCGCGGCCAACTTCGTCCCGATCACGCTTACGACGATGTTCGTCATCACAGTCGTCAAGTCGTCGCTCGCGATGTCGCTGGGGCTAGTGGGCGCGCTATCCATTGTCCGCTTTCGCGCCGCGATCCGTGAGCCCGAAGAACTGATCTACCTCTTCATCTGCATCGCGCTAGGTCTCGGAATCGGGGCCAACCAGTGGGCGATGACGCTAGTCATGTTCGCGGTGCTGCTCGGCATGACGCTGCTACTCGCGCGTTTTCGCGACGTGCGCGCCGGCAGGGGCCAAGGATTTTTCTTGATGGTGCAGGGGCCTTCCGGCCAGCCGTTTGGTCTCGGAGAACTCGAGCAAGAAGTTTCGAAGCATGCTCGTCGCGCTTCAGTTCGGCGTTACGACGTTGGCGAGTCGCGGGTCGAAGCGACCTTCGACGTCGAAGTCGATGGCCTCGACGGCGCGGCGAAACTCGTCGCCGCCATACGCCAACTGAACGCCGTGGCGCGCTGTTTGCTCATCGATCAACAGGGTCGGGCCGTCGAATGAACGCGGCGAGCACGCCAATTCGGGTCGAGCGGAAGCTCCTGACCGGCCTGCGCGATCCCGAGGAGGTTGCGGCACGCCTCCAGCGGGTGCAGGCATTTCTAGTCGAAAATTACGAGTCACGGGCGGTGCATTCAGTCTATTTTGATTCGCCGGGGCTCGAATGTTTCCGTGACCATGCCGATGGCCAAGGCGCGCGCCAGAAGTTGCGGCTTCGGTGGTACGGCTCCTTGGAGGGCGACGCGAGTCGCGCGTTGACGAAAAGCGGCGTCGCCATGATCGAGTTGAAACAACGGGTCGGCTCCGTCATGCGGAAACCGCAAACGACTCTAGCGATCGCCTCACTTGCCGAAGTCGTGAACTTGCCGCGCCGGTCCGTGTTCGAGTTAGCAGAGCAGATCGGCATGTTCGGAGCGATCGTGAGCACGCTCGAGGCCGTCTGCCTGGTTTCTTTCCATCGCCGGTACTTTGAAGTCCCGGGGACCGGCTTGCGCGTCACCATCGACTGGGCGATTCAGGCTCGGCGTTGTGGCACGTTTGGAGCCGAGCCAAGCATTTGCGAGGTCTCGTCCTGGGTTCTGGCCGAGGTCAAATACCCCGTCGCCCAACATGGCCCGGCGGCGAATTTGGTCTCCGCCTTGGGCTGGTCGGCAGTGCGGAATTCCAAGTATGTCTCGGCGATCCGAGCCCTGGGCTTAGCCGTCTGAAGGCAGGGCGAGCGGTCCCCAGTCGTTGGTCGCCATGTCGAAGTCCTTGCAGCCTTCGCTCCAGCACGCCTTGACACCGTCCGCGGTCGGCACGAGAACGCTGCCGGCCGGGGGCGCTTCTACGAGGCTCATCCGAACCCAGTGACGGGCTCCTGGCACATAGAAGGCATTGAACGTCGCATCGACTTTGCTGACGACGTCGTGATGGTCTCCGGACCAGCGTTCCGTCTGCCGGGATTCTCCACCCCAGACGAAAAACGCCGCGCCCGTCCAAACGGCTTGGGCGCCGAAACGGGGACCAGGACCGTCTACTTGCGGCAAGGTCTCGAGTTGGCGGCCCGTCGAATCATAGAGGCCACCGGAAGTGGCGCCGACGACGAGTCGGCTGCACTGCTCGCAGCCGCGGGTTTCGCGGCCGCCCCATGCGAGGAAGTGGCCGGCATCGCTAGCGGCGACGGCCGCGTCGTTGCGGCACGCGAACCGAGGCCCATACTTCAAACAAACCGGAATCGCGGCGGATTCCGCTTGGACGGCCGAGGCGGCCAGTAACATGTTGAAATATATGGATGTTAAGATGCGTTGCAAGTCTTCGCCCTTTTTCCGAGTCTGGCCGTGCGGCCAGGTAACTAACAGAACGACTGCGGGATTGCAACCACTGTGCCGCCGCTTTCCCGAGTGTCTCTAGGGGTGCGAGGGTTTTGCCCGGTATCAAAATGCGACCCATTGGCGCACCGGAAGTGGCCAACTGTTTGCCAGCGTCGGGCGTTTGGGCGGAAAATGCCGGCTTTTGGCTTGGTATCGTGCCGAAATCATTGAACCCGATGTTGCGCACGGGCTTTGCAAAGCCGGGAGAGACTTAGAGATTGTCGCTACGACGGAGCTTTGATGAAACGGATCTTTTCGGTGCTGTGGGCAGCGGCTTTGCTACCCGCCTGCGGTCAGACCGCGGGAAATGCCGGCGATCAAAATGCTTCCGAGGTCGACTTCATTACCTTCGGCCAGGGCGTCTCGGGCCTCGTCGGGCAAGTTAAACAGGCGAAGCTCAACTTCTGCCTCGCAGGAGTCGCGTCGGGTGACAAGGGCGTCTGGGAAGAAAACATTCGCACCTCGGTGCTGCGCTGGGTTCAGCCGCTCAGGGGATTGACCACGGCAAAGCTGACTACTCAGGTAACCGTGAACGACAACGCCCAATGCAACGGCTCGGTCGTCGTACGCTCCGGTACACATTCGAACACCGAGGTTCGCTCGAACCCGGTCATCAACATGGACTCGGACGGCTACTTCGCGAGCTTCAACGTTTTGCTCCATGAAATGGGTCACGGCTTCGCGCTGGGCGACACCTACCAGAACGGCGTCAGCGGCGATTGCCAGCCAGGACAGCCGCAAGCCGTCATGTGCAACACGTCCTTCGCCGATCTTCAGAAAGACGACATCAAGGGCATCACCAAGGTCTTCAAACAGACCTTTCCGAACGACAAGCCGCCAACGAACCCGCCGGACGATCCGGCAAAGGCGCTCGCCGCTTACAAACTCTTCGCGGCGCTCGGCAATGACGCCGGCAATGATTTTTATCAACTCGGCGTGGGCTTGAACGGCGCGGAAATCAAAGACGCGGTCATGGAGTTTTGCCTCGGCAAAGAGCTCGATTGCCGCAAGTCGACCAGCGGCTGGTTAGCGCTGAAGCGCAGCGGCGCCAAGGGCGACACGACCGTCTTTGCCTCGGACGCCGGAGCCGTCCCCGCGTCGGCCGGTTTGAACTTCACGATCCGCTACCGGACCGTCGACAAAGGAACGGTCTACCAGGCGATGTCCCTTGCGGGCGGCGCGGCCTGATTGTCCGGCATCCGTCCTTTATTGTCGTGCGCGATTCGTGGAATTGGGGGAGCGGGATGCAGCGATCCGAACCAAAATCGCCAGGGAAACAAGTCCGGCGATAGCTTGGGCGATCTGACCAGCGACATAACATTGACCGTCAAAGCCGCCTACACCGAGATAGTCGTTCGATGCGAGGCCTAGCAACACATGCTGAATATTCGCCTCCATAAATATCTTTGCCGCCAGGCTCGTGAACGACAACCCGATAGCAATGCGGCATGAATTCCTGATTTGCGGCGCTACGGATGACCTTGTCCAAAGGAGCGCGATGGAAATCGCGAGAATCAGAAGGTGGAGATTTCCCACCCAGGCTTGAGAGCCTTGGAACGCTGAGACAAAGCTGGAAAATGCCCAGCGAATATTATCTGCCTTTTCCATAGCGTCCCCTTCTCACAATTTCAGGACCAAGCCACTCTAATATAACGAGCTTCGTGAGAAAACCACATGAGACCGCCGAGAGGTATCAAGCAATTTGGCAGCCGTCCGTGTGTCGGTATCCTGCAGGTGGACGAAAATTGTGGGTTCGGGAACTTGCAGCTGAAGACGCACCGTTAACTTCAAAACAAGAAGGACGCCCGGTCTCCCGGCCGCCCTTCTCTCTTGTGGTCAAAGAAGTTTAGCGAACCTTATGGTAAAGGCACAAAATTGCAAGAGCCGATCGTCGCTTGACCGATGATCGGGCAGACTTTGTCGAGCTCGTTGTCACGCAACTCGCCAAAACAAGGCTCCAAATTCAGTGCGGCGAAACGAATGCTCGGGGAGGATCCGGGAATGATGCGTATGACGTAGCCAGGAGCATTGCCTGTGGCGTCCGTTGTGTCCGAGTTGGCAAAGAAGCCATAGAAAGATTCTGACTGAAAGACGCCTTGTCCCCGAATGGCCTGGCCGCGATAAATGCGCTCATGGTCATTTTTAAGCTGCCGGAACGGCCACTGATCGAACTGCGGAAACAGGGCCGGATTTTTAACGACGAGTTGGAAATCGCGACGCTCGTTTAAGTCGACGTCGACCACCGCGCCGTCACACTGAATTGCGGCATGCCAGTTTTGGGAGTCGTTGGCGCTGGCTACAACGCTGGCGTTGTCACGTTTCGCCATGCAAGCGCTCAGGGTGAAAAGGGAGGACCAGAGGAGCGCTGCCGTCAAAAATGTCTTCATTGTCGCCTCTTGGGTTTGCAGGCCAAAAATGTATTTTAATTTCTGGCATTGTACAAGGCGCGGGGTGAGGCGGCAAGATTTGATTGCTCTTGAATCAAAACCGTTCGATCTCGATCTCTTGCCGGCGCGCTCGAATGCCGGCCGGTTACCAGGCGATGTCCCTTGCGGGCAACGCAGCCTGATCGTCATTCGTCGGCGATCGTCATTCGACGGCGAAGCGATATTTGAGAGCCAAGATCCGGCGCACCGAGCGGTCGATGCGCGCCGTCGAGATCTTGCCTTGGGTAACTGCCCGTTCGAGGATATCGACGGAGTCTTTCTGTTTGTCCTTGCCCCAAGCGACCATCATGATGTCGACATCGGCGAAGACGGCCCGCACCAGGATCTCGAGCAGGGGATAGTGGTCCGAGAGAGCCTTCATCTTGATGTCGTCGGTGATCACGACCCCTTGCCAGCCGACCCGGTCTCGCAACGTTTTGACCGCTTTGGCGGAGATCGATGCCGGATACTTCGGATCGAGGTCCGGGACGATGACGTGGCCGACCATGATTGCGCCGAGGTCGCGGCGAATGCGGCGGAAGGGCACGAACTCCTTCTGCTCAAGCTGGTCAAGGCTTCGTTCGAGAACGGGCAAAGCCTTATGGGAATCCGGGTGGGTCGAGCTCAGGTTTGGAAAGTGCTTGCCCGTGGCGATGACGCCATTCTCCTGCATCGTGGCCGCGAAGCGACTCGAGACCCGGCTGACGACGTCAGGATCGCCGCCGTAAGACCTGTCGTAGATGAACGACGCGCGGTCGTCGGTCACGTCGAGCACTGGCGCCAAATTCATGTTGAAACCGAGGGCGTGCATGCGTTTCGCCAGTTCGCCCGTGAGCGAGGCGACAAGTTTGCCTGCACGACGAGGATCGTACTCATAGACCTGGCCGATGGTGCGGGCGCTGTATTTTGTCGTCTTGAGATGGGTCAGCGGTCCGACCCGGTTTACCAGTCCACCTTCTTGGTCGACTGCGACGAGCAGCGGGATGCCGGTCCGGACGACCGCGTTAGTCTGCATTTCATGGATCAGGACTTTGACCTGCTCTTCTTCTTGGATGTTGCGGCCGAGGAGCAAGACGCTGCCGAAGTCGCCGGCATTCATCTGGGCTTTCACCGCGTCGTCAAACGCGGTGCCGGGCACGTCGACCATGATCATCTGTCCGAGCTTTTCTCGAAGCGTCATGGTCGCGAGCTTGCCCTCGACCCAGCCGCTCTCCCCCTCTCCCTCCTCGACAGCCGAGGCCAGCGGGCAAAGCGTCGCTAGACCCGCGACGGCGAGTCCCAAAACGTTCCACAACGGCGCGCGGCGCATTCAGGACCTCTCGACAAGCGACGACCAGGAAATCTTTGCCTAGCGTGCTTATCGACGGTCGGATCGCTAAACTGAGGCGACCTTGGGGGCCGAGTTTGGGTGGAAGCCCTCTTTTCGGGTTAATCCCATGGAAGTTTGGCGGCTCCCGCCCGTTCGCCGGCCGTCGCCTCGGTCCAGCCAAATTCCCGAGCCGGTTCGATCGCCAGGTCGAATCCGAGCGCCTGGAGAACCTGGCGCGTGCAGTCGAGCTGAACGGTCAGCTTATTCTTCTCGAGTTGATGGACGAAATTGAGGCCAACCCCGGCCTTGTCCGCCAGTTGCTTTTGGGTGAGGTTGCGAGCTCGCCTTTGTTCGCGCACGAAGGAACCGATTTCCATGGTCCATCCTCACGAAGTAATTTTGTCTTCGTACGAGTTTAGCACGATCATCCGGGCGGACAAAAAATTCCTCCGAACGGAGGAATTCCTCAGCTCGTGGGCGTCGGCTTCCCCTTGCGCAGTTTCTTCAGGAGTAGAGGCACGACGGAAAGGAAAGCCAGCAGCGCGAAGGCGCCGATCAGGCGTATCCGAACCTCGGGGGGCAATCCTTCGCCGTGTTTGATCGGGTCGATCAGCTTGCAGCCCGTCTCGCCCAAATAGACATAAACGAACGTCCCCGGCAGCATCCCGATGAACGACCCGAGCAAATAGTCTTTGAGCTTCAACGGTACGAGGCCACAAGCGTAGTTGAGACCATTGAACGGAAAGATCGGAGCCAGGCGCACGAACAGGACGAAGTTGAAGCCGTTCTCCTCGATCCCGGCCTTGAACTTCGTGAACCAGCCCTGCTTGCTCAATAGGCCTTCGACGGCGTCGCGAGCAATGTAGCGCGCCGCGAGAAACGCCAAGGTCGCGCCGGCCATCGAGCTCAAGCTGACTAGCGCGGTCCCCCACCAAACGCCAAAGGCGAGGCCAGCGAAGAGCGTCACGATCGTTCCTGGAACGAAGGCCACCGTGGCGACGACGTACACAAAGAAGAAAACTACCGGCGCCATCACCCCCCAGCCTTGAATTTGGGACTGAATCGAGGAGCACTCCGGAATTTCGCTCTGAAAGTGACGAACCGCGAAGCCCAGGCCCACCAAAATGGTGACGCCAATAAACAAGCGTTGGTACTTCTGCCAGAAGGACTTGGAGGCTGGCGCGTTCATCGATGACTCCTATGCGCGGACGGCGAGAAATTTCCCACCATCATCGCACGGATCCCGCCCCAGTGGTCAAGGAGTCGCGGACTTAGTGGCTTCCTCGTCGAGCACTACCGGGTCGCTCTCGCCGTCGACGTCGTCGAAGGTCAAGCGCACGAGCTGGAAGTTGGCCGAGCTGGCGATGGCCTTCAAGTACCAACTGACCTCGGTGTTCGTCGACTCGTTGCCGATGTGAATCGTCTTTTTGGTGTAGGTCCCGGCCCAGCCGGTGATCGTGGCGTCCGTTTCCGTCGTAACCGCGCTACAGGTATAGACGTCCACAACGACCGTATCCTGAGCATCTTTCACGGTCACCGCGAGGGCGCCGTTGGCCGAGTCCTTTGTAGTGGTGAAGAGGACTTTGTCGTCTTTGTCCTTGATCTGCCAGCTGCCGGCCGCCGGCGAACCAGCGATCAAGACGTTGCGCTTGGTGGCGTCAGCGGCGACCGTCGAGAACTTAAAGGTGCCGCTCAAGCTTTCGGCGAAGGGCGAGGCGCAGTGTGCCGCCAAAAGCTCGGTTCTGAAGTCGTAGCCGTTGTCGTCGGGCTCCGCGCCCCCGTCCACCGGGCTTGCGGTCGATGTATCGTCACCTTCGGATTTCGGGGCCTGGGCGGCCGTCGTGGTTTCCGGCTCCGGCGCTTTGTCGGAGGCGGCAGACGTCTTTTTACCGTTGCCATCGTCTTTCTTCGGCTTCACGCCGTTGCCAACCTCGGTGCCGAGGCCGCAGCTTACCCAAACGAGGCTCAAAGCGCTCGCCAACGTCACCTTGGTGATCCAGCTACCCGCGAGCCCGCGCAATGTCCTCATGGCGACACCTTCTTCGTGTGGGGATACATCTGAGCGTTGACTTGAACGACAATCTCGCCGGTTTTCTCTTCCGCGACTTGCATGGCCCACGTGTGGAGCTCGCGGCGAAAGAGCTTCATTTTGTATTTTAGCTCGTCGAGCGCCGCGGCCGGCAACACGAAGGTCAGAGCGCCGAACTCACGCTCTTCCATCGTCAGAGTTTCGAGGGATTCCTTGGCTTGGTCGAGCATCAAGCGATGGAAATTGCGGATCGCAAGGCTCTTCACTTCGTCGCTCGTCAGGACCATGTTGTCCTTCGGCACGAAGTGGCCGTCGACCTTTTCAATGAAGCCTTCCTTCAAAAGGAACTGCAACGCTTGCGAGATTTCCGGAATGCTGGCCTTGCCGTTGATTCGCCGCGCGATCCAATAAGGATCGTCGCGGAAATCTTCCAGCGCCACCATTTCCCTGATCACGGGATAGAGCCAGTGGCTGACGTACTTCAGGCTTTCGGCGTTCAAGTCGCGACGTTTGCCCTGCGGGGTCAACTTCTGGAGGAGTTCGAAGTAGTGTTCCTTGTCGCTGTCGGACTTGGCTTGGTTCATGCGCACGAGCGCGTCGAAGTACTCGCTCATCTGACCCTTGAGGCCCAAGGCTTTGATGAACTTCTGCGTCGCGTCGGGGCTGATGTTGCGCTCGCCTTCGATGACGAGCTTCAGGATGTTTGGTGAGCTGAATCCCGCCGCTTTCGAAAACGCGCGGAAGCTGTAACCGTGCTGGCCGTCTTTGCGGAACTCGTAGAATTCGCGCAAGTAGGTTCGAAAGTCCGTATAGCCGTAGATGCTGAGGATTTTTTCCCCGGCTTGCGGTTTGGTCAATTCGAGTTTCTTGACGCCCATGGCGGCGGCCCCTAGTTTGGTAAAATCACCTCTCTGTATTCGGCAGAGTCGGCCTTAAACTTTAGGGGTTTGGCTTAGTACCTCAATTTTACTGGATAAACTTGATCTCGCTGTATACAGCTGTTAGTGCGAGAGCTCCAAGAGCGGCGGCGTGCGCATGCCTTCGGCGAGGAGCGCCGCCATCCAGAGGAAGTCGGTGCCGTGATATTGCCGTGAACAACCATGGGTTGCCGGTTCGAATTGATGCGACGAACGCTGCCAGAGATAGTCCGCGCGGCGGTCGCAGTCGAGCGGCAAACGGTCATCCGGAAATTGGCGCATAGCCATAAGCTCATTCATCAGCCGATAGGCAACGGACGGATTGAACGCCCCGGCGGAGCGCAGGCGAAGATAGCGGAAGAAAAGATTCTTCGGATCGACGCGTACGAGTTCTTGAGCCGTCCATTCCAATCGTTGGTCGTGGGGATTGACGCCTGCCAGCGGCGCGACCAATTGATCGACGAGCAATGCTCCCGGCGTCCTCGGCTTCATTCGAGGATTCGCCTGTCTGGCCGTTGCGTCGGCTACCTCCATCTCGAGCCAGATTGAAAGCGCGATTAGGTGCGCCTGGTAGCCACTGTCGGTTATCGCGACTTCGAGCTCATTCGTCGAGTACCCGTCGCGGACGATCGCTGGAAGGTCACTGGCCGAAATGTCGCTGAGCGGCGCCATTTCCGCCAGGAGCTTGGCGACAGTCGGCGTCAGATAGCTTACGTAAACGGGCCCCGTGCCGAAGTAGCCGTCGTTGCGTCGAACGTGGTCGATCAGGGCTTTCAAATGCTGTTGGTAACCACGGGGTTCCTGGGAAAGCGCGATGAGCAGACCAATGATCATGTCGCGCGACGTGCTTTTGTCGCAGCGCGGGTGACGCAACCAGTTGCCATCCGACCGTGAAGCCTGCAGTTTGGTCCAAGCCTCCTCGGCCTTGTCGTCGAACCCGAGTTTGTGGAGCGCCGTGAAGCGGAGAGAAGAAAACAGCAAACTGTCGCATTGGTCGAACATCCGACCGCTGAGCGTGCGGTTGACCAGCATGCCGTCTACCAAATGGTTTCGCCCAATTTCCTTGTCATACAGACTGGCGCGCTCCTTGGCCAAGTTGATGACTTGCAGTTGCTCGTCCAGCGTCGGCTCCGGAAGCACCGAGGCCCAGTCGCGCAGGGACTCGGAGGCACGCGCCAGATAGCGGCTGTTGGCGACCAGCTGCGAATAGGCAATGACCCCGGCGAAAAGGGCCATACTCAGGAAAAATGTCGCAAACAATGCGCGCAAAATGAGTTCTCCTCCACTGCTTATCGGCAGTTACGGCGGAAAGCCCAATTTCTTCATCATCTGACTTTAATATTAGGGGATTAGCGGCCTCACTAGTGCGGTCAGATGTAAAAGTCCTGTAATGGGGCCAGTGGAGCTTTGATGCGCGAGGGCAGTCCGCTAGTGTGAAGCTTCAAAATGCAGAGGATGCCAACATGTCGCTTCGCATCGATCCGATCATCTTGCCCTGGTTCGTCGTGGTGCACGTCGTCGCGCTTGTCGGCCCCTTCTATTTTACGTCTCCCGGGGCCGTCGCCACGGGCATCGTGCTTTATCTCGTTACGGGTTTGTTCGGCATCACGCTGGGCTATCATCGCCTCCTGACGCACCGGACGTTCAAGACGCCCCGCTGGGTCGAGCGGGTTCTTGGGACCTGCGGCATGCTCGCGATGCAACGCGGACCGCTGGACTGGGTGGCGCATCATCGCATGCACCATGCCGGCGTCGACACCGACAAGGACCCGCACAATTCACGCCGGGGCTTCTTCTGGAGCCATATCGGCTGGCTGGTCTTCTATCAGCCGGAAATTCACGACTACGCAAAGCTGCGCAAGTTCGCGCGCGACATCGTCGCCGACCCTTTCTTGGACGCCATGACGCCGCTATGGGTCAACGTTACGTCGCAGCTTGCGCTAGGCCTGCTCCTCGCCGCCTTTGGCGGCATAGACTACGTTGTGTGGGGAATCTTCGTCCGCTTGGCGGTCGTCTACCACATCACCTGGTTCGTCAACAGCGCGACGCACAAGTTCGGCTATCGCACTTACGACACGCCGGATCTGTCGACCAACTGTTGGTGGGTCGCGATCTTGGCCTTCGGCGAAGGCTGGCACAACAACCACCACGCCCAGCAGGACGCCGCCCCAGCCGGGCGCCGCGCGCGCGAGATCGATGTGACCTGGTACGTGATCAAGGCGATGCAGAGGCTCGGCTTGGCTTGGGACGTGAAGCTGCCAGCGGCGGTTCCGCCAGAGCTCCGGCTCGAGGTGAGCCGGGCTCGCTTGGGCTAAAGCGGTCTCAGAAGAC
>JAYWBY010000484.1:0-4076 GCA_043781115.1 Pseudomonadota bacterium | reverse complement strand
CGAACTCCGCCACGAGTGGCGGAAGTTACACCGTGCAGGTAGTCGTGGAGCACGCGGCGAACGGCGCGACCTACGACCTTTTCGCGACCTCTAGTCAAGGAGCCACGACGGGAGGGCAGCAAATCGTTGTCGGCCGGGCGGCGACCTTGGCGTCTTTCTTGTGGGATCCGTCCGCCCTCGCTAACGGCGCCTACTTCGTTTACGCCGTGCTGCACTCCGGCGGCCAAACTTACACAGGGGCTTCGAGCGGCAGTGTCTTGAAGAACACGCCGACCAATCATAATCCCACCGTGGCGCTTTCCAGCCCTTTCGCTGGCGGCAACGCCGCGATAACGTCGAGCGCTTCGACGAACTTGACCTACAGCGCAGCCGACAGCGATGGGGACACGATTACCTATACGTTTGAATTCAGCGCCAACGGCGGTTCGAGTTGGACGTCGTTCAGTTGCTCCAGCGTCACCGCGTCGGGTTGCATCTGGGACACGTCCGGCTTGAGCGAAGGTATCGCCTACCGGGTTCGAGTATCCGTCGCAGACGGCAACGGTGGTTCGGCTAGTACCTCTTCGAGCGCAAACTTCGGCCTCACGTCGTCCACCTACACCTATGCCAACTTCCTCTCGGGCGTCATGGGCGCGTCTTGCAATTCGTGCCACTCCGGCGGCGGGAGTGGTTTCACTTCGAGTAATTTGACCGGAGTACAAGCATCGGCAAACCGCATCGCCTTACGCGCGGCGACGGACGGAACCATGCCTAGCGGTGGGCCGCCCTTGTCGGCCGCCAATCGTACGAAGATTCAGCTTTGGTTCTGGCAAGGGGCGAACTAGGCCTTCATGCCTTCGCCGTCGGCCAGAAAAACGCCAACGGAGCCCGGAAGAAAGTTCGCACCACCCGCCGGCTGACGAGAGCCAACAAGCCGTGACGAACGTTTTGGGCTCGACTCGCGACGATAAGAGCCAGGAAGAAGCTAACGCCGAAGTTCATTGCCCCCGTCAAGCCGACTCCCGAGGCGGCCCGCCAAATCGATGGGGCATCGGCTTCTGGCCCCAGAGTCACTACGGCAATGGTCAGAGCCGACGAGGACAACGTCACGTGCCGAACGTCAAGGGGGATGCCGCTGAGCAATCCAAGGAACGGAGTCAGACCAAGGAGCGCACCAAGGACGATGCTACCCGCCGCGCCGGGCAGGTGCTTGGTGAAGAAGGTGACGACGCCCTTGGTCTTCGAGGACCCGAGCCAAAAGCGCAAATAGACGCTGTCCTCGAGTCGCTGAGGAAGCTGATGGAGCGCCACCCAGTTTTCGATCGCACCTGAAACCAGGCTCGCAGCCCAAAGCAAAATGCCGGTCAAAATAGCGAATGGCACGGTCAGGGTCGTCAAAGGGTCCAGGGACACCAAGGTCTTGTGGGCGTAGGCGTGCGTGAAAATTTGCTCGCCGGTGAAATGGCGGTATAGCCAAGTGACCAAAACCGCGGTCGGAATCGCAACGCCGACATTTCCTAGGGCCGCCGCAAATTGCGAGCGAAAGGCGTCGCGAATGGTCGCAATGATTTCTTGACTGTCGGTGCCACGCGCGAACCCCGAGAGTTTACGAGCCAGCGTCGACGCCGTCATCGACGGTTGCTTGGTCGCCAACGTAAAGTGGCAAAAATTCATCGCCAGAAAACTGCCCGCGTAATTCGCGGTATTCGCCATGAGCCCCAGCATGGGAGGTAGCGGAAACCGCGCGATGGCAGCCTTCAACACCGTCGTTCCTACCGTCAGCAGCCCGCCACCGCCGGCCGATCCCAACATTTGAAAGTATCCGGCGCGGTCATGCACGATGTAGTGATCGCCGGAATCGCCTGTATGTTCGACGATTCGGCGAGATAGCAGGCGAATTTTTCCACTGAAGAGGCGTCCAAGCCGGTGGGCGTCGTGGCCGGCTCGAACGAGTTCCGCGACTAAGGGACCGACCCCGGTCTCGGCTTTGCCTTGGGCGGCCGCGGTCAAGAACTTGCTCATCAGCGAAAGGCGCTGCAGCTGAAGTTCCACTCGCTCGAAGCGAAACACCAAGTCGACGCTGACGCCGTGGGTCTCGAGGTATGTGAACGCTTGTTCGACGACCTTGAGACTTTCTCCGATCATGACCTGCAAGTCGTGCAGATCGCGCAGATCCTCTGCGCCGACCCAGGCCGATCCTTCAAGGCGAGGATGAAGGCGTTGCACCGCGGTGAACAACCGGAAGAAGGCCGAGGTCACGATGTCGCCAAGGGGCACACGGCCGCGCATCCCTCGCTCCATGCCAGCACCGGTGATTTGCGACGCGATGATCAACATCGCGTCAGCAAAAGAACGCCGTAGCCCGTCCCATGCCGCCGCCCCGCGCTCGCCCTCGACGACGTCCATGAACTCTCGGATCTTGACCGGCGCCAGAATCTCGACCCATTTGGCATCGTTTTCGGTCGGAAAAAGCGCCGTCACTAGTTGGTCGAGGTCGCCTGCCCCACCCTTGATCGGTAAGAATCGGTCGATCAGAATCCCAGCGACTTGCCCGAGGATTCCATGGCCGCTGAAGATCCCTACTTCACAAAAAAGTTCGGTCGCGGGCACCTCGGCCGCGAGCTGCGCCAAGGTCGAGCCGACTCCCAGCCGCCATTCTGGATGCCGGTCGCAAAGGTGGAGGATGAAACGAATGCGGACGCCCGCCAACGTTTTCGCCGGCGAGTCCGAGTCGTCCGACGCCAATGCCGCTGCGGTCGACGGCGAGGACGAAATCTTCGGAATTCCCGATGCCCGGATCCACGCAAAGAGCGATTCGAGCCATGCGACCCGCTCATCGAGGTTGCTGCAGTCCCCCGCGCCCGCCAGAATATAGGTAATGTCGTGCTTTCTTGGCTTGAACATCCGCTTCGGCGCGAAGGAAACGGCATCCTTAATCGATTTCTTCAACGTTGACCTCGGTCATACTGCGGGCTTGACCTAGCATCGCACGAATCGCTTCCGCCCCGTCAAGAGAAACGCCGCGGCGAGCCTTATTGCCGGATCGCACGGCCCGCTCCCCCTAAATCTAGCTCTCCCGACCGGACGGACCCGCCGCGCCCGAAGAAAAAAAACGGGCGATTCCTGCCCCCTAACTTGTTTTGCTATTTTCGTCTAAAGGTCGTCGGTTTGGTTGCCGAGAGTTGCGAAGTTCTGGGGTTTACCGGAATCTTTTCGGAACATTTCAACGGAGTAACGAGCGATGGCTTTGGAACAGAAACTGACCGATGTCCCATCCGCGGCTCCTGACATCACGGCGGCCATCTTCGCCATGCAGCAGGAATACATCGCGGCCATGCAGCTTGCCGCCCAGCAAGGCGACATGGCGAAGATGCAGGCCTTGGCCCTCGAAATGACGACGAAGCTCCAGGCTCTCCACGGCAAACCCCATTTGACGGTCGTGCCCGAGGTGGAGCCACCGCTCTACGACCAGAATCTTTGTTCCGTCAGCCTTCCCGACATGGTCTACGACGGCGACCGCGACATTTTTCGCGGCTTCCTGAAAGACACGGCGTTCATGGCCGCGGCCAACGGCATCCTCGAAGGCGCCAAACCCTTCAATGCCCGCAAGAATCTGTTGAAAACCGCCTTGCGGCTGACGCCGAAGCTCGCGCCGAAGGTCTTCGAGACTCTGCAACGCTGCCGTCAAAATTTAGGCCTCACGGGCGAGCTGGAATTTTATGTCTGCCCTGACGTCCAACTCAATGCCTTTTGCTATCCGCCGCAAGACGGCAAGTACATCATCGGCGTCACCTCATCTTTGCTCGAGAAATTCGACGACGACGAACTCGCTTTCGTCATCGGCCACGAGATTGGTCACGCGCTGTTCAATCACAGCCGGTTCCCGGCTAAATTTCTGCTTTCGAACGACGAGTCCGGTCACTTTTCGCCGCTGCACGCGATGAAACTCTTTGCATGGAAGCGTAGCGCCGAATTGAGCGCCGACCGCATAGGTCTCGTTTGCTCGCGCAATTTCGACGCCGCGGCGAAGGCCTTCTTCAAACTCTCGTCGGGAGTAACGACGAACTCCCTGAGCTTCGAGCTGCGCGAGTACATCA
>JAYWBY010000483.1:0-4082 GCA_043781115.1 Pseudomonadota bacterium | reverse complement strand
GATCGCCGATGTCGGGTACCGTCCGTACAGCGATTATCAGCTGAACACTCCAGACACCGGATGCACGCTGCCCCTTGGCCTCGCGGTCACAGTTGTCGCGGGTGTAACGACCACTGACGGCCGCAGCACCGGGACAAAAACGAGCGTGGTCAACGAATACCTATGTCCGCAGTGGCTTGCTGAGTCACGCCGCTTTTCCGGCTGGAAGGAACTCGTCACGACAACCGCGGCGACACCCAATCGTGAGGAGACGCGCGCGCAGGAGATTTACAGCCATTCTGAGGCGTGTGGGCCCTCTCTAAAAGCTGCCGGCCTAATTGACGCTCAGCGGCAGCCGATTGTCTTTCGCACCGTCATCGATCCGCCATTCCCACCGGGAGAGCCATGGAGTTGCCTCCCATCCGTCGTCGAGCGACTAATGATGCAGACATCTGCTGATAGGGTGCCCAGTCGAACGGAATTCGGATACGACGCTTTCGGGAACGTAACTTCGATAAAACGCTCCGCCGGCGAGTTTAGCGACGCGGCGTCGAGCTCAACCACCTCGAGCTATGTACCCAATACCTCGGCCTGGCTCGTTTCCGCGCCTTCGAAGATGGAGACGTGGCAGGATGGCCTCGCCGGACGCACACTCCTACGACAGCGGCGCTATTGCTACGACGACGATGTCACGGACGAATGCCTCACGATGCCCTCTTATGGTCTGGTAACGCGACAGATCGACCTTGTCGACCCAGCCCGTCCTCCCGGCCGCGTAACCCGCTACATGTACGACGAGGTGGGCAATCTCCAAACGATCCGCAACGGAAACGGTCATGATGTGACCATCACGTTCGACCCCAACTACCGTGTCTACCCGACGCTTTACACGGATGCACTCGGCCGAACCGCAAGCGAAATCTACTGGGATCCCGTCCTTTCGCGCCCCTGGAGGATACGTAACGGGACAGCAGCGCCCACCATCATCGAATACGACGTTCTGGGTCGACCAAAGAAGCTTACGTTGCCTACCGGAGGCACGATGCGCCGGGACTATCCGGACGCGGGCGATCCGGAACGCCAAGCGATGCGCGACACCTTGATCGATGGATCCGGTGCTGACCAGTGGACGCAAACATTCTTCGATGGGCTAGGCAGGCCATACCGCGTCGCGCGCAGAAGCGGCGGGTGGTTCGGACGCTACGAACGCGATGTCGAATATAGCGATTCATCGGACAGACCCTACCGAGGTTCAGACTGGTACTGCATTTCATGGTGGCCGTTTTGCACGCCTCGCGACCCACTGCGTGAAACCTATGAGTACGACGCCGCGGGTCGCCTGACGCGTCAGGTGCACGCTGATTTGACTGAAGTCAACATCGCGTATCGGATCGACGGTAGGCTCGCAGTAACCGAACGTACTGACGAACAGTCGGCAAAAAGCCAAGTCCTTCATGACTCGCGTGGGCGCCTGCGCATCGTGCGAGGTTACGACAGCGGGCTCACTGCTCAGACAACCTACCACTACAACGCCGCTGACGACCTCGTTGGTGCGATTGACCCGCTATGGAACAGCACGGAGATTATCCGCAACCTTGTGGGCGAAGTCACTTCTGTCGTTGATCCCGACTTGGGAACTCGTACGGTCGAACGAGACGACGTGGGTAACGTCACGGCGAGTGTAGATGCGAAAGTCGACCGCATCATCTACGGATATGACAGTTTGGAGCGGCTGACGACTAAGTTGTTGCCCAACGGGCGGCTGATCACACTGGTCTATGACGAACCCGCCTCAGGCGCCTCGCTCGGACGCCTTACATCCTCTCTAGACACACACGCAACGAACTGCATGGACAACATCGTTACCCGCAGGGCCTACGATGCAGCGGGGCAGCTTGCAGGATCAATGACATGCGTCGACGGCGTTACTTTGACTTTCGGCGTGGGCCACGATCCGGTCGGTCGCCTCCATTCGATCACCTATCCAGACATGGAAGAAGTCTTCTATGCATATGACGCCGCTGGACGCGTTCGCGCACTCTCGGGCATCGTAAATCGCATCCGTTACGACGCCGCTGACAGGCCTCGAAGCATTCGTTTTGCAAACGGAATGCTGTCTATGTTTTCCTACGAGAAGAATCGCGATGCTCTGCGCACAGAGACTACCTGGGTCGGCGGCACAAGAGTTTTCGACGTCAACTACACCTACTTCGATAACCGTCTTCTCAAGACGGCGAACTCCTCGGTTGACCGGAGCAACTATTCGTACGACTACGATGGACTGTCACGGCTATCCACGGTACGGGGTGACGCTTCAACAGACTATCGGTACGACCTGTCCGGAAATCTTACCTATCGCTCCGACCTGGGAATACTCACATATCCTGGCCAAGGACCCTTCGGTTGTTCACCTGACTTGCAGACGCCGCGGCCGTGCCGATTGCCACATGCAGTCCGGAGTGCCGGTCCCTTCACACTTCACTATGACGTTAACGGAGCTGCATTCGATGTCGAGCGAACGGGCGGAAGTAATCGCCTTATTGAATGGGGCGCGGACCACGAACCGCTTCGAATCACGGACTTTGACGGCACCGTCGCGCAGTATGGATACGACGGTCTTGGGCAGCGAATCTCGCGCACGATAGGGGGTCGCACGCATCGCTGGTTCGGTGCCCTGGCCGAACAAGACGAATCAGGCCGTCTCATCAAGCATTACTTTATTGGCAGTCGCAAAGTCGCAAGCAAAAGCGCTGGTAGTTCTTCTTGGTTCGTCTCAGACCGTGTGAACTCAATTAGGGCCGTTGTAGACTCATCGGGGAATGTGAGCGGGCAAACGACGTTTCAACCTTTTGGGGATGCTGACCCGAACTCTCAGCCGAAGCAGTTTGCGGGGCACCAGCTAGATCCTGGTCTCCCTCTGATCTTTATGGGATCACGTTTATACGATCCAACGCTTGGTAGATTCCTTACTCCTGACACCATCGTGCCGTCCCTCTTAACGACGCAAGCATTTAATAGATATTCATATGTCTATAATAATCCGCTGGCATTCGTAGATCCAAGTGGCCATGAACCGTGGGGTGTCTACGGCTCGTACCAATCCGGCGTCGATCTCGATTGGTACGGGGGTCTTATAGGCCCCATATATTTCTCTAGCTCTCCGTCTGGCGTTACGTCGTCGATTTCCTATGTACAAGACGCGAACGTTCCATCGACCTGGAACGCGAGTACTGGGGCGAAAGACGCAAAAACGACGTTCAATTGGGAGCGCTTTGGTAAAGCGGCTTCCGTAGCCTCTTTTGGGTATGGTTTGGGCCACTTGGAAGCGTTGACTCCCGGCGGCATGCTCTTAAAGCGGGAAGCCGTGAGTGACCTCTTTGATCTTTCGCGCGCCGCCGGCAATTTGGTCGGCGGACTGCAAGGCCTCGCTTTGTCCTTTGAGCTTTTTGCCGCCAGCGGCGGGGGCGAGGTTTTGTCTGTCGGCTTCGCGACGCCGATTGCTGCGGTTGGTGTAACGGCGGGTGTCGCAATAGGTGCAAATTCGGGCACCGCCGTCATCCAAGGTGCTGGACACCTATTGAATGTCGCAATGAGTTCGAAGGGTAACTCTTCAAAGTCTGAAGGCGAAACTCAAAGGACTACAGAGAGCGAATCAACTCCTGTCGGCAACAATTGGGAACCTCAGACGCCATGCTCGAATGGTTGTGGAGATGTAGCGACCCAGATCCAAGCGAAGATTGGAGGTGATATTCACACCATTAAACCGTATTCCCCGGCCCCATCACTTGGAACATTCCGAGGACAATCAATGCGATGGATCTACCATGAAGTAGTCATTAAGGAAGGGCGTGTTTACGACATTTCCACCGGAAGTAAAGGGCTCCCAATCGAGGAATATAAGAATCTCTGGGAATATCGCGATGCCATCAATTTTGGCTTTTGAAGGGTCCGCTTACACGCATAAGTTGTCCTGATTAGAAACCTGCCTCAGCATGCGATCTGACGACGGTTTCCTTCGCTGGTTTGCTGAGCGCCACGTCGACGATGAGCCGTGCAACGAGGCCGCGCAGATCGAAGCGCCGGTTGAAGCGATAGGCGAAGGC
>JAYWBY010000482.1:0-4084 GCA_043781115.1 Pseudomonadota bacterium | reverse complement strand
ATGGCGCGAGCGCCGGCGGCGGCCGCGTTTGGCAGCGCTTGGCCGCCCGAGGCGGCTTGCGTCGCCGATTGGATGACGATTTTCTGGTTCGGCCAAATGACGAACCAAACGTTGAACCACATCACGGTGCCGAGCGTCGCGCCCGTGAGGATCGTGACGCCCCAGGAAGTCGCAAAGGCCGCGCCTTCCGTTTGATGGTAGCGGCCGATGATGATCAACCAGCCGGTGAGCATCGTCCACATCGCGCCCCAACGGAACCACCACAAAGCGCGCGGCACGAGCTTCTGAATGGCCTGCGACTTGGTCGGCGCGTCGGTCTCGGCGAAAAAGGCGCCTTGGACGAAGTTGAAGTAGTAGAGGAGCCCGATCCAAATGATCCCGAAGATGAAGTGCAGCCACCGAAGCAGCATGAAAACGCCATCCAACGAGAAAATTGCCCAGTCCATCATCCGCCTCCTCGCGCCAGTTCAATTCCTAAGCCACTCGTTTGGCAGTAAACCAGATGTACGGCGTAAGCAAGCGAAACTTTAGGAAATGAAAGGGGCGCCGCAGCTGGCGCCCCCGAGGTCTTTGGAGTCATTTGGCGGGAGCTGATCCTATGGCTCGTTTGGGTCGTCCGGCGCCGACGCATCCGGCCCAGGGTCAAGCAAACCCTTTTTCTTCAGAAGGTCGGCAAGGAGGCCGCCGCAACCAAACGACTCGGCGCGGTCCAGGTTCGGTTGTTAGGCTCCAAAGCCGGTGCGGCCGCCGCCTTCACGGTGAAAAGCCTAGATTTAGGCCGACATAGGGCCCGGTCTCGAGCTCGCGCTGGGTGCTGCCGTCGATCTCGACCTTGTAGCTCCGGTACCGGTAACCGGTCGTCAGATCGAGGTTGTTCCAAGGAAACTTCACGGTGACGCCGAGGTCGGCGTCGAGGCGTCCAGTGATCCCGACGACGCGGCCAGCTAGGTCCCTCGTTTTCGACGCCGAGCCGTAGAGGAAGTCGCAGTGCATCGTCGCGATCGCGCCGGCGGGCGAGCGCACGGCGAGTCCGGCGCCGCGCGTGACGCCGACCGCGTTGACTAGCTCTACGCCGGCCTTGTCGGCCTCCAAGGTCACGGAGCCGAGAAAGAGCGACGGGTATAGCATCCAGATCTTGTAGCTCAGCGCGAAATCCGTCCATTGCGACTTGAGGGAACCGTCGGCCTGCGTGAACTTGGTGCTCACCGTCTCGTAGCGAAGCCCGAGCCCGAGACTTTTGGACTTGCCCGCGTAGGTGACGACGCTCAATCGGTAAGCGGCGCCGAAATCCGTGCCGTCGACGGTGTTGCTCTTGTCGACCGGAATGCTGTAGTCGGCGTCGACGTTGATCATCTGCGTGCGCTTGTCGAGTTCGTCCCCGCCGTCTCCCGCCGCGAAGGCCGCCGACGCGAACAACCAGAACCAACTAATCGCGCCAAGATTCTGCCGCATGCCGCGGCCGAGCAGCGGGTAATGCCCCTTGCTTCCAGCTTCGTGCGACATAGGGAATCCTCCGAAAAGCTATATCATTCGCTTTCTTAAGGATCGGAAGCTGAGCGGTAATCTTTAGGTAAATTTCAGTTAGCCCTTAGAGGAACGTGTTTCATTCACACCTGCCGCTACGAATGTTAAATAGTACCTTAATTTCAATATGTTATAACATCAGAAGTCGCGCGGTTCGATGAGCTTCGACTGCCGGACTTCGGCTTTCCAACGCTTGAAGCGGTCGTCCTTCGAGAAGATCCAGACCGGTTTTAGCGGGCCTTTCGGCGTCCCGTCGGGGTTCGCTTCTTGGTGCATGAAGGTCTGGACGGTGACGCCGTTGGCGAAGCGCCACCCGGCGAACGGGTCCCAGAGGCCGACCTTGATCTGCAGATCACGGAGGGTGTCGAGTCCCTTCGGGTCGACCTTCAAACGCTCGTTCCAAAAAAGCGGCATGATCGCGGCGCGGTTCTCGACGGGGAGATTGTCCAAGATGGCTTTGGAGGACGCCAGCGTCGGCGGCTCGTGAAGCGCCAGGGGTTTGCCGTAAACTCGCTTCATCCTGCCGACGACCTGTTTGAAGACTTTCGACGCGGAGCCGGCTTCGGTCGTCGACAAAGTCACGGCCATGTAAAAAAATTCGCCCTGATAAAAGCGGAGGAACACTTCCGTCACCGGGAGTTTGCCGAACTTGCCGGAGTAGCGTTGGTCGATCGTGTGATAAGGCGCGTCGTCGGCCGGCGTCTCGTCGACGAAGGTCAGCTTGTTGGCGAGCATCGACCGGGCGTCCGCGGGCGACTTCCCCCACTTCAGGCCGAGCGGGCCAGGGTGCTCTTTGGGTTTGGGCGACGCGGCGCCGACGGAACCTGCCGCCAAAACGCCGAGAGAAATTAGGACTGCAAGGCTACGACGCACTTTTGCGCCCCGTCACGGCCCTGTCGGGCAAAACCTTGCCGGGCGCGGCGGAGCCCGACGCGTCGACTCGCCCGCCCAAATTGCCGATGTAAAGCACCAGGGCGGCTGGCAGCAAAAAGCCCAAATAATAGGTCTGTTTGAACATCACGGCGCCGACCAGACTGCCGAGCGCGAAGGCCGTGATCGTGCCGACGCGCAAGGCGTTGCGATAGTGCTCGTCGGTTTTCCGCGCCGCCGAGTCGTGGCCGAAAAAGCCGCGGACGAGTCCGATGCCAAGGTCGGTCGTGGTGCCCGTCAAATGCGTCGAGCGCATCGTACCCTTCGTCGCCGACGTGATCGTCGCGTTCATCAGGCCGCTGGCGCAGCAAAGCAACACCAGCAAAATGTAGTCGTCGTGGAGGTCGAAGGCCTTGCCGAAAATACCGAAAAGGTCGAAATAGCCGGCCAATGCCGCGCCCGCCAGGATCAACGACACCAAGGCCATGACCATACCAAAACGTGGCTTGCCGCCCCGGCTGATCTTGGCGTCGGTGAAGTAGGCCGCGAACATCACGCCGAGCAAAAAGAACGCCGGCACCGACACCATGCTCAGCGCCAGGCCCCAATCCCCGGCCGACGCGTCCATGCCGAACCAGGTCGCGAAGCCGGTGACGTGTGAGACGAATCGGCCGCATGCCATGAAGCCGCCGGCATTGATGTCGCCGGCGACGAACGCCATCAGCAGCCACTTGAACACGAGGCCTAAGTCCGCGCGTTCCGGTCTTTGGTTGTAATACATCGCTCTTCCATTATCCGACCTAGGGTCGCGACTTGGCAATCTGGCACGCCGTTTTGGCGCTCAAACGCGGGGATTTGTTGGGCTATCAGTGCTTCGTTGCGCTTCCCCGGGCACTTTGCTAGATTGCCGCGTCTCCCCCCAGACCGGGTGTCCCGGAACTCGCGTAAAAGACCATAAAATCAAGGTGGATGAACATGAAATCGGTTCTCTTGAGAAGCGTCATTCCTTGCCTATTGTTGGTCGCTAACTTCGGCACGAAGGCCTTCGCCGACGACACCGCCGTCCAGTCCGTGCGTTGGACGGGAGCCGACGACAAGAACGCCAGCCTCGAACACATCGTCGCCCACGTCGACGAACTCACTGGCATGCACCTCACCGTCGCCGATTTCACCCTCGGAGAAGACCGCCCGCTCGCGTTCAATCATTACAAACGCTACGACCAAATCGTCACCGACGTGCACGTCAAGAACATGGCGATCCGCGTCTGGACCGCCGCCAAGACCAACGCGGTGATCCAGGTCGAAGCGCAAGTCGACAGCGCGCCCGCGCCGATTGGCATCGTCGACCTCGAGAGCGCTTCTGGCCTCGAGCGCCAGGGCGAAGCGATGACCCTCGCGCACGGCTTGATCGCGGCGCGCGGCGACACTGAGCTGCGCGGGCTCGACGTCGAGCGCTTCTGGCAGAACGGCCATTTGACCTTCGAAGTGACGGCGAAGGCCCACCGCGGCGTCCACCAGATCACGTTCGACGCTCTGACGTTAGAAGTCGTCAGCCAGACCTACAAGCTCTATCCGCACGGCGATTTCGGCGGCCAAGGCAAAGGCGAAACGTCCATTCCGGCCTTGGTTTTCCCGATCTACGAAGAATACATGGGCCAGCTGCTCGTGCGGAAGAAGGTCGAACTGATGT
>JAYWBY010000481.1:0-4092 GCA_043781115.1 Pseudomonadota bacterium | reverse complement strand
TTGTTAGTTTCTGGCGCGTTACGCGCCAGAAACTGTTTATGGTTGGCCCAGGCCGCGGTGAATGCGCCCGAATCGTCCATTGCCCCGCAATTTTGGCGTAGAAACCAGGATCAGACGAACTCCGAGCGACCGGACGGCACCCGGCTCCGCCAGATGACCGTGCAAGGCGAGGCTGGGTCGGTGATCGTCGTAACGCCTACGTGCTCGACCGTCATCGCGTCGGAGGCGAAGCGAAGCACGGTGTAGCCGTTAGCTTCGACGTTGGTCCAGCGGAACTGGGGGTTGTTCGAGTTCAAGATCGTGTACATGTCGTTGCCCCAGGCGCGGCGCAGCGAGTTGGCCAGCGGCCAAGAGGAAATGGCCGAACCCACGACCTCTACGGCGATGCCGTCGCCCGCTTGCATGGCGTCGTCGGCACCGATCACGGAGTCATACGCCGAGTGGATGTCGCCGGTCGCGAAGACGACGTTCTTGATGCGGTCGTCGGCGATGAAGTTCAAGAGCTCACGCCGTTCCGCCGGGAAGCCGTCCCAAGAGTCGAGATTTAGAAGGTAGCCGTCCTGAGTGAGACCGGCGCGGTCGTGGAAGAGATCTCGGGCGAAGCGGTCGGTCGCGCCTTGGCGCGGCGCCGGGACCTTGAAGGGCGAGACCATGACTTCGCTTAAGACCAGTTGCCAGCGCGCTGAGCTGGCGCCGAGTTGGTTCTTGAACCACGCCTTTTGTTGCGTTCCGAGCATCGAGCGACCGCCGTCGGCGTTGGCGGCGCACGGTATGACCATGAAGTCGGCGGTGCCGCAGGCTTTGATCGAGCGGAACTGGCGTTGATCGAGGGCGAACGCCGAGAGTAGTGGTCCAAAGTCGTGCGTCGCGTAGATTTGAACCGCGGGTTGGCCGTCGGAAGGGCGCGTCATCGACGCTTCGATCGGCATGAATTCGGTGAAGGCTTCGAAGCCGGCGCTGAAGCGGGGTTTGTTCGCGCCGATGTTGGTCGGGCCGGCCCAGTCATTGTAGACCTCGTGGTCGTCCCAGATGTCGATCCAGGTGAACTGGCTGCGCGCGGCACGCCAGGCCGGATCGCTCAAATAGTAGCGATACTTCTTCCGGTAGTCGTCGAGCGTCAGGGCTTCGTGGCCTCCGAGTGGGTCGGGGGCATTCGGGCGGCCACCGTCCTTCTCGTAGATGTGGTCGCCTAGGTGAATGGCGAAGTCGGCGTTCTCCGAGGCCAACGCTCGATACGCGGCGTATGTACCGACGCTGAAAGCCTGGCACGAAACGACGGCGAAGCTCAACTCCGGGCGCCGCGACGCGCTGTTCGGCGCCGTCCGGGCGCGCCCGACGTCGCTCGAGTAGCCCGTGTCGGTCGAGAAGCGGTAGTAGTAAACGGCGTCGGAACCCAAGCCCGCGATCTTCTCTCTGACCGTGAAATCGCGCTCGCTCGTGGCGTCGACCTGGCCCGAAGCGACGAGGCTCGTCGACGCGAACGTCCGCTCCGTCGCGACCTGATAACGAACGCTGACGGTGTCGTTGCTCGGGCGGTTGGCCTTGGGGACCCGCGTCCAAATGACGAAGCCATCGGCGCGAGGCGAACCCGAAGTCACGCCGCAGTCGCCGTCGTAGTCCGGCGGGGGAGAACCAAAGGCGCGCGGCACGTGGAGGGCGCCGTACGTCAGGACCGAGGCCCCGGCGAGGCGCTTCGACAATTGCCGACGACTAAGTCCCTTGGCGGAAAGGCTCATTTCGGTGCCCCATGCGACGTGATTTAAGGTGCGATGCTCTTGAACCGCAAAATAACATTCACAATCAGACCGGGAAACTGTTGTTCGCGGTTTCGCTTTTCACTAAGTGTCGATAATATTGAAGGTACTTTCGTCTTAATTGAGGATTTACACAAGTATTGAGTGGTGGCGGCCGATAGACAGGCCGAACATTTCGCAAGCAGCACCCATTTTTTAGGCGGACCTTCGCAATGAAATCTCGCTCTACCTTTTGGTTCTCGGCATGTGCGGCTTCACTCGCACTGACCCTCGTCAGCTGCAAAACCAGCGATTCCGGCAGCCAATTGCGCGAGGACGCGCCGACGCCGCCGCCGACGATAGATCCCGCGACGACCGGTAATCGCGAGCTGATCGAAAACTGCAAAGCCCTCGCAAATCACTATACCAAGGCGCTGGAGCTCAGTCCCGGGGTGACCTATCTGCGCTTCATGAAGGACAAAGTAAAGCCGATGATCGACGACGTCGCCACCAACGGCTACGACTTGACCGACGGCACCGGCGTCGAGCTCGCCTACAAATGTTCGGTGCAGAAGGTCAAAGGCAAGATCGACAAAGTCGGTTTGGACCTCTACAAACAGCTCGGCGACGGCATCCCTACGCGCCGCGTCACCCTCAACAACGTCAGCCAAAAGATCAAGAGCTTCTCGCAGACCGTCGACCCGTTCGACGCCGCGAACTTCCTCGGCTTCGCCAGTGGCGGCGGCGTGCTGATCAAATACAACGAAACCAACTATTCGCTGAACGTCCATTATGACGTCGCCAATCTCCAGTCCGGCCGAAGCTACGGCGTCGGTCCGCAAAAGGGCGCCAACGACGCTTCCGACCGCGAATACTTGGACGAGCTCGAGCACTACACCCGCGCCTCGGGTGATAACATCCCGGCTTTCTACCGGACGATCTTCAATTCCTTGATCACGAGCGATGCGTCCGGCTACCCCCAAGTGAACGACGAAGGCCAAGGCGTGCTGTCGGACTTCCTCGCGATCTATACCGCGGAAGAAGCGCGGAACTTGATGCAAACGGGGCAGATTCGCCCGTACTGGGACGCGGCGCTCCTTGAAGTGACCTTGCTCGCGGCATTCCATGCCGGTCAAAGCCAAGTCGGTCTCTACTACTTCGACCTTCACACCAAAAAGGACTCGTTCACGACCAAGACCTTCAAGCAGAAGTCCTGTGCGTTGTCGTCGTCGACCAAGAAGGCGTCGCTCAACGATTATTGGCAGTTCAGCCGGGTCTGGCAAAGCGGTTCGACCTCGAGCTGCACGCGTTCCGGGATCAACTTGACCAAGAAGGAGTTCCGCAGCCTCGGGCAGACGATCACCCAATGGATGCGCGCCAACCAGCCGGATACGTTCAACGCCCTGGCCAGCGCCATGGAAATCAAGCCGACCCAGATCAACGACAGTTTGAACCTCTATTTCGAACTTTCGAAGATGCTGATCTCTCAGCGCGGCTTAGACACCTTCGACAACGCCGCGGCGCTCAGCGATGCTTGGGTGAATTTCATCGGCCAGTCGACGACGCATGCGAACGACATCACTGCCTCGTTGCTTGGCACCGCGGCGACGGTCGCGACCCCTGCCGTCGTCGCGCCAGAGACGGCACCCGAGGCAGCGCCAACGGCCGCCCCTGCAGCCCTCCCTGCGGTGCCGGCGGAAGCCGCGACTCCCGACCCGGTCCAAGGCCATGACGCCGCGACGCAGCCAGCTGGCGGCTAAGGCGGACCTTTCTTTCCGCTGGCCCCACGGCTAAGCCCCCGAATGTTCAGCCGCACCTGACCGATGGCTAAAAAAGGGGGTGCGCCCGAATAGTCTGGGGGCCTTAAGCGCGTCCTTCGTTGCACCGACAAGTACTGCGATGGCGCGACCTTCTAAAATTCTCGAGTCTGTTCCGGCCGCTTCCGGCGGCGAGCGTGAAGACGCATTTAGGCGTCGCGTGATCGCACGTTCCGGATTTTGGTTCGGCGTCACCATCATCATCGGTACGTGCTTGCGCACAATCCTGGCAATGCCCGACTTCTCCGCTTTGATCGCCGCCTTGGTCATCGGCGCCTTGACGTCGGCCGTCACGCTGCTCGAGCGTCGCGGATTCAGCACCCGCTTTTGTGGGACATGGTTCTTGGTCAGCGTCGCGGCCCTGGCGTTTTTCGCCGGCATCAAGAATGGCGGGGTCATGGCGCCGGTGACGGTCGTCTTCGTGCTCCTGCCGATCATCGGCTTTCTTTGCCTCGGAGTCCGCGGCGCGCGCTTCGCCTTGGCGCTTTCGGCGCTTTCGGTCGCCGGCTTGCTAGTTTTGCAAAAGCTCGGTTGGACGAAGC
>JAYWBY010000480.1:0-4109 GCA_043781115.1 Pseudomonadota bacterium | reverse complement strand
CGAGTTTCGTCTTGCCCCGGCCAGCCGAAGTGATGCGACTTGCGGGCGCCTCGCCCCCCCCTACCGTCGCAATCGCCGGATCCAAAGACGTCCAGACGACCCCTTGAGACATGTCCCGTTCGACGCCATCGCTATAGGTGCCCGTAGTTTTGAGCTCCTGCGCCAGCCCCAGCGGCAGAACCAGCGGATTGGGGTCAGCCCTCAAACTCAACAACACAGGCGTTGACTCTGCGGCTTCCACCGCAAATTCTCGCGTCACATTTTCCAGCGACATGGCGATCGTCGCCTTGCCGGCTTTTTTTGCCTGGAGGAGCCCCGGGGTATCAGCGCTGAAACCGATGATGTCTGGGTTATTGGACGTCCAAGCCACCTTTGCGGTCAAATCCCGGACCGAGTGATCGGAAAAAACGCCCATGCCAGCCAGTTGCTGATTTCCCTGTAAAACCTCGCCGCTCGAAGCCCGCAAAAAAGCAATTTTGACTTCCACCGGATCGAGAAACAGGGCTTTTAGCGTCGCGTCCGACACTTGAATGGTCGTCTGGCCGACCACGTCCCTAAATTTAGCGGTAACAACCACACTCCCCGCCGTCAGTGCGACCGCATCGTTGGGCTTCGCGGGGTCACTGAACGTCATGACCGCGGGGTTGTCGCCGGCAAACGTCACCCAGGTGGTCAATTCTCGAGTCACACCGTAAGCATAGACACCGATGGCGGAAAACGACAATTCGCTGCCAGCCGTTGTCGTCGTGCCGTCGGGGCTCAACTTGATGGCGACAGGCGCTGGCGGGGCAGTGCTGGAGTCCTCGGACGCCGAGACCGCCCCGGCCAGATCGACGTTTTTCGTCGTGTTGCGCTCGCCGCAGCCAAAGGCAACAGCGACCCCTGCGACCCACATCAGGCCACGTGTCCGCTCAGTTCGATGTTTAAATGCCATTAGCCAACCATCTGTGTGACTCAACCTGTCTCGGTCATTGCTGAAAATTACTTGAGTCGGAACGATGCCAACTGACGATTTCGCTATGTAGTCGTTTTTACTAGATAAATTATTAGCGCTAATGATTTCGCAAGGGTCGTCCGATGCTGGGCTAAGTCGATCACTCTAAGGGGCAGGAAATGCTAACCGGTCGCAGACTTTCGCTTGCAGTGATGGTGCTGGCTTCGATTTGGAGCTGCTCAAAGCTCAAATACAAGCCGACCCCGGCCTCCGTTGAGTTCGAGGGCATCAAAACCCTCGTACCGACGAAGGAAGGCTCCTACGTCATTGGATGGGACGCGCCCGCGGCATCGTCGGCGGAAGTCCAATCCTTTGAGGTCATCGTTCAGGAGATGAAAGGCCTCGCCCTCCAGGGCGAAGCGGCGGCGGCCCCCGGAGCGACGAATGCGGGAGTCCTAGTCGACATCGACGACCAGCTCGGGCCGGCGACCAACGGCAAGGTGTTCGCACAGGTGTCAGGACAACTTTCCTACACGCTGGCGGGCCTCCTGCCTGGCAACTACGGAATTCAAGTCAAGGCCATCGACGTCGACGGCGCGCGCGACGCCAACAAGAAAGTCCTGCTGCTCACCGTTTCGACCAAGATCACCTTCGCCGGCATAACCTCCGCGGGACTCGTCGGCTCCGACATCGTTCTCACGTGGCCCGCCTTCGTGACCGACCTCAAAGGTGATCCGATCTTTTACCGAGTCTTCGAGGGCGCCAACTTTACCGAAAACGAGACGCTGGTGATCGTCAAGCCCGATGCCGAGGGCAACGTCGCCACCGAATACCGCTTCTCGGCCGCAAAGAAAATCCCAGGCAGCGAGTGGAGCTACGGCGTCCGCGTCAAGGACCCGCTCGGCAACGTCGACCAAAACGTCAAGACGGTGACCTTAAAAATTCCTACCGACGACATCCCCTATGCAGGATGCATCGACGGCAGCGCGCAGGGCAGCTCGAAGATCGAGATCACCTTCGACTTTCCCAAAGGGACCGAGCAGGTCAACGTCTACCGAAACAACATCAAAGTCTATGGGTCGAAGTCGGCCGAAGACACGACGTTTCTCGACCAAGGTCTGCAGGAGGGGGAGACTTATACCTACACCTGCGAAGCTCTTGTCCTCGGGACGGTCAAGCCCGGTGCCGCCAAACAAGAAATCGAAACCTTCAATTCCAATCCCCCCACTTTCCTGGGCATCGTCGGCGCCACCCTCCAAGACAAAGACGTGACCGTCGCCTGGGGTGTCGCCACGGGCGTACCGGCCCGCGAATTTCACGTCTTCGCCAACCCCGGCGACACGGTCGACTGGACGCAGACGCCCCGCATGAAACCCGACGCCGTCAAGCTGTCCCAGGTGCTGGTGGACTTCGGCGACGAGCTTCCCTACTCGTTTGGCGTTAGGGCTTGTACCAAAGACGGCAAGAATTGCGACAAGAACATCGTCTCCATCAAAAAAGTCATGCCGGACTGGGGCCCTCCCAAAACCGTCGGTGCGACGGCAATCAACTTCGTCGAAGGCAACCTGGTCGTCACCGCCCCCTGGACCCATCTAGACGGCGCGATCAAGAAGCGCCGCGTCTACGTCTACAAAGGCACCGCCGACGCCAACGACATCACCAAGTATACGGTCGCCAAGACGGTCGTCGTCGACGACGTCTTGAATCCTCCGACCGAAATCACGCTCGACTCCGTGATCGAAAATACTGTTTATAACGTCGTCGTGATCGACGAGGATCCGTCGGGAAACACCAACACCAATTTCAACAAAATCTCCAAGACGTCGGGCGACCTCAGCCCGCCCCAGTTTGCCGGCATCACAGCTCTAACTCTCGGGGCAGTGGGCGAAAAAGAAACGACGCTGCTCGCGCGTTTTCTCGCCGTTGCGAAAGAGTCGGACGTCCCGACCGGCGCCAGCTTTTATCAAGTCCTGACTAGAGAAGGAGGGGGCGACGCCTGCGCCGCGGGGGTCCTGCGCAACGAATTTGCCCAACCCTCCACGTGCGTCGCCGGTCAAAACTGCGAGACCACGGTACGGGGCCTGAAACCGAAAACGCTTTACAGCGTCTGCCTGAAAGCCCGCGACCTTGCGGGTAACGTGTCGTTGACTGACAGCTTCTTGGTCAAGTCGACGATCGATACGACGCCCCCGGTTTTCGACGGTCTAGAAAGTCTTACCTACTCGAAAACGACGGGACTTCTCAACGCCGCCTGGAACGAAAGCGGATCCGACGACACCCTCGAATACGTCGTCAAGGTTTGGAAGGGCACCGACCCGCCGCTCGAAAACGCAATCTTGACGCTAGCCAAAGCCCACCCCGGCTTCAAACTCGGCTTTGCCTTGGATAAGACGCAATTTGCCTTCGGCAGCAACGACACCGTCAACATGGTCGTGAACGCCTGCGACAAAGGCGCCTTGATCCCCCAGGGACAAAGAAACTGCACGGCCTTGACCATTCCAAAGTCGGTGACCCTTGACGACATCGACCCGCCGGCCGGTTTTGCTGGCATCGCGGCGTCCAGCGATCAATTGACTCCGACGCAGGGCACCGTCCGCATCAAGTGGATTGCTCCCAGCAACGCCAACTGGCCCCAGTACCGGGGCTTCAAGGTTTTCATCGTCAACCCCGTGAGCCTCGCCTTGACCTTGGCTAGCCCCTGCCCTTGCCTGGCCAATGGCTGCGCCGAAAGACCCCTGACCTGCGACGTCGTCGATCTCGACCCTTACCGGACCTACCTCTTTCACGTCCAAGCGTACGACGACGCCCAGAACCACACGCTGTTCGACCCGATCAGGAACTATTCGGTCGAAGTCCGCACGAGCGACACGACCCCCCCGGTGTTTTCGTCGAACTTGGGCGTGGCGTTCGCCAATGGCGGCACCGACATAACCTGGAATGCCGCGAGCGACAACCAATACGCGCGGGAGCCGGGAGCCGTCGTTTCTTACGAAGTCTACCGGAAAACTAACTCCGGCTTTGCCAACACCTTGAACCCGGCCGCCGATGGCATTCTTCTGACGTCCACCCCGGTGACGCTCTACCGCGACAGCAAAGACTACGAAAGCGGCAAGCGGTACTTCTATACGGTTTGCGCCGTCGACGCCTCGCTCAACCGGACCTGCGACGGCACCCA
>JAYWBY010000479.1:0-4110 GCA_043781115.1 Pseudomonadota bacterium | reverse complement strand
TCATATCCATGTACGTGCGAATAAACGCAATCTGAGCGCCCGTAAGGAACGTCGATTGGTCGATCAGGAGGTCAAAGACCGTGTCCTGGAGCTTCCTTGTGTTGATAACTGGGTACTCGTCGTCGCCGTGAGCACGCCACTCGACCTCGACTAGAGTTACCGGAAAGCCCAAGCCGTCAAAGACGTAATTTTTTGTGAGTTTCTTCTTCGCCATTTGCCTTCTCAATCAATGACAGTCACGACGACGACTTCATCTTCGATCTCGACGGCAAGCCGAATTTCGGCGCCGTCTACTGTTCGCCCCTGAATGCGGTACCGCCACTTGCCAAAGCTGGCGATCATGTCCCTGCCTTCGTCATGAAATCCATTTCTTAGAACGCGCTCCACATCAGCGATCTTAAAACCACGAACTTTCATTTGCTCCAGCGAGTGCCTGGTATAGCGCACGACGCCAGCTGCAACGGCCATGCGGATCCTTGCCTTTACGTCACGTGAGGCTAAAACCAAACCGCATCCCCACGGCTTCCCATCGGATGCTTATCTACATTTTTAACACCGATGTAAACCATTAACATTAAGGTGGTTGCTAACCTGTTGATTTAACGCCCCTCGCTCACCCAAACCCGAACGGGCTACGCTCCCGCCCTTTCGGCGGTCGGACTCCCCAGCGCCTCAGGTGCCGGTGCCGGGGTTACACCTTCCTTTGGCATGAACATCGACTTCTGGCGAACGACTTTGAAGTCTCCCTAGGCACTTCATCGCCTAATAGAACTTCAAGGCGCGACCATGTCCGCCGAGTCTCTTTCAGGCGCGCGGACCGCTCCGCTTCGCTTTCTTTGGAAAGAGAAAGCCCTCGATTTCCCCAAAAAGCCCGTCGATTTTCGCTATGTCGTATTCAACGTACTCTCGCTTCGGGATCAAGACGACAATTCCGTCGACGATCGGTCGCTTGTCAAAGTGACAGAGCGAATCGAAGGCGCCAAGATCCTGATGAAAATAGTTAAATAGGCCAAAAAATCGAACCTTCAGGTCCTTCGTATGTTCCTTGGCCAGTAGCGCTTCATAGAATACTTGCGAGAATTCATTGAAGCGGAGAATGGACTTCTGTTCGATCAAGAAAATCCTCTTTTCGTGCCGAAATGCATAGTCCGGCCACTTCTTGATAGAGAGTCCGGGAATTTCGATGCCGAATGAGGTTGTTATGATATCGGGGTGTTTCTCGATCAAAACGCTGCTCGCTGCACGCATGCCTGCCTTGATGCAGTCCGACAGCCCATGCTTGTCCCCTGCTTTCCTACGCTTCTTGGCTTCAGACTTGAGTGCCTTCTCGAGCGCCCGGAAAAAGGCCTTCGAGTATTTTCCGGCTGAACGATGCACCGCCGCCTTTGCTGCCATCTCGTAGAGACCGTCCCAGGACTTTAACGCCATAGTCATTCCTATTTAGAAGAGACAAATGCGTCGGCCGACTTCCGGCGCATGCGCTACGCAGCCAGTGACGTCAGAGCCCCATCACCGCCCGCCAAGTCCCACCAATTTCCTTCAAGGTCTTGCCCGAAATCCATCCCCACTCACTAATCCGCTCAGCTTGACCATAAGCCCAGCAAGTCACTTGGTCCGTCGCGACTAGGTCGCAGTGGACCCCGGTTGAAGCGATGCCATCAGCAATCTTGCCACCGGACAACGCATTTCTCTCCCGCCACTTCTCTAGGTGTCTGACGTCGGCAATGCGATCACTCTTGGCCCGGTTGCAGGTGCCGTGCGCCAGGACGAAGTTATGCCCTAGGTCCACCGGGTACCGGACCCAAGGCACAAAATGGTCGACTTCGCTCTCGGCTTTCAGCGAGCCTTCGCAGTAGAAGCACTGGTTGCTTTGAAAGTCGACCAGGAAGGTTTGGATCGCCTTAAGGGTTTGTCTCTTCGTCCCAAACATAAACTCCTGGAGGTCCGCGGACGTTCCGAGCAGCTCCAGATTTTGCCTTCTGACAAAGGCCAGCCAAGCACCCCGAACCAGGTCAATTATCAACTCGTAGAAGCGCCGAAGACAGTAGGCCACCCCTGGCTTCAACGTAATCATTCCATTTGTCAGAGCTTCATTGGCATAGAGGAAGTCTACGACTTGACCGCTACCGACGACTTGAAGTCTCCAAAGCGGCTCTTCAAGTATCTTCGCGCGAGTCACCGACACGAGGCGATTCCATCTAGCGTGACGCCGAGCCTGCGACAGGGTCGGCGCCATTTCCTGAAGGGTTAGGATCTGCGAGATCACCGTGACCTGCTTTCCCTTGTTTTGGAGGAGGATCTCGATACCGTCCTTCATTCCAGGGGAGACAAAAGGTCGGGACTGGCCCCAGTAGTAACCGAGGAACTTTTCGGCGATAGACTCTACGGAAAGGAGCAGCTCGCTGCCGTCGTCGCCGCCTCGTTCAACCGCCAGATCAGCGAGGGCGCATAGGAGGGCGAATTTGTACGTGGAAGTGAAGAGGCCTTCCTTCAGCACTCGTTGGACTTTCGCAAGAAAGTCGAGCTGTTCGGCCGCTGTCGGAATTTGATTGGGCTTGCCAGAAGACATTTCGTAAAGATATCACTAGGTCTCGTAATTCATAAAGGGTCTGTTTACGTCGGATTCCAGCCAATATTATGACCAAAACGCCAAGTCCTTCTTCGATGCGACCGTCGAGTTGGATATGTCACCATTTTACAAGACGTTTTTGGAATTCGTTCCTCTGCGCGGAAGGATCCTCGACGCCGGCTGCGGGTCTGGGCGTGACGCGAAGTGGTTTTCGAATCAGGGGTACGAAGTGGAAGCATTTGATTCGTCCCTAGAGATGACGCGGATGGCGAGCGGTCTCTTGGGCAAGGACGTACAGCATTCGTCGTTTGAGACGTTTGCATTTGATCGGCCGTTTGACGGGGTGTGGGCGAGTGCGTCGCTGCTTCATGTTGGCGACGGAGATCTCGAGAGGGCGTTGGTTCGGCTTAGGGATGCGATCTGCCGGGGCGGCGTTCTTTATGCTTCGTTTAAGGAAGGGGTAGCTACGAAGGAAGAGGACGGTAGGACGTTCTATCTGCAATCGAGAGAGACACTCGGGAGCATTTTCGTCGGGGCCGGACTTTCAATTCAGAGGGTTTGGGAGACGAAGGATGTGCGGAAGGGTCGTGATGATTGTTGGTTGAATGTAATCGCACGATCATAGACTGGCTTGTGTCACGAATAGCACTTAAGACCTCTTGCTCTCGTTACTTCGGCGTCGCTGGCTTCCAACTAGCGCGAAATTTCGCGACGTCTTCCTTCGCTTTGGATGACCCCGTCTCGGCAGCCTCACCTGACGGAGACCTATCTTGTGGTTTCGGCGGTTTTGGGACGGCTAAGCCAGTTGAGTCTAGCCCACCTTTCTTTCGAGTCTTTGCATCCAAGAGTTGATTCCCGATAACTTCAAGTGCTCTAGCTAGTCTATTTTCCAGCCCAATCAAATGTCGAGCCGTCTTAAGACTACAATCTAGTTCTTTGGCGGTTTCCATGACTAGGCGAAGTTCATCATCTTCCATTTTGAGATGGCTCTCCTTCAATCTTGGACTACGCCGCCGCAGAGACTCGCTTGCCGGCCAAGAACTCTTCCCAATACAGATAGATAAGCACCATCGCAAACGTGTCCAACTCACAGTACTTCAGCAGCGCCACCTTCAACGCCTGCCTCTCGCCATCCGTCATCTCGGTAAACTGCATCATTGAATACGCCGTCATCGCTGACCCACCGTTGGCCAGTTCGTCGTTTCCGCACATCACTTGATTCAACTGCTCCGCGCTCAGCCCCTGATAGACCCCTGGCAGAAGCGAATACGGATCTACAATCTGATCTCCTTCCTTCCGCGAGAGCCTCTATAAAGCCTTGTCTAAAACTGGCAACCCGAAGTTTTCGACCTTGGCGTCCATACTGAAGGCTGTTGGGTTGACACTGACGGTGTCCGTAAATGGCAAAAAGAAAGTGTCATAATTTAGTGAGACTCGGGATAAATTTCTTCGCGATTACTAAGCTACCCTCCACCGAGCTTGCCGTTTCTAAACAAACTACCTTTGAACTCCCTACTTGTTCCGCAAAAAAGGCCTGACCA
>JAYWBY010000478.1:0-4131 GCA_043781115.1 Pseudomonadota bacterium | reverse complement strand
ACCCGATCGACGAGGACTCATTAGCGGAAGAATTCGACCGTTTGCTAAGGCAAGCCAGTCGACGCTGCCTCATCGGCGACTGTCGCACCGCACTTTTGCTGAGTGACGGCATTGATAGCAATTCGATTCGAGTCGTCTTGCGTGACGTTGACGCCAGTATGCCCTATTTCACTTTCAAGCATCGAGATTCGGCATTGCCGGCCCCTGCCGCTGAGGCAGGTTCGGGTAGCGTGGGGGCCGTCGAATACACTTTTTCGGCCGATGAGCGCATCAATGCAATGGTGCCGGCTTTTTCTGCCCTTACCGAGCCGGTCGGCGACGGGGCGGCGTTGGCGACTTGGCTGCTCTTGCAACGCTCCAAAGCTCACGCAAAGGTGTTTCTCTGCGGCCACGGGGCGGACGAGATTTTCGGCGGCTACCGCCTCCATCACGATCGGGCCCGTTTCCGTGCCATTCGCTGTCTCGCATATCTCCCGCGCGCGCTCGGCAAGCGCACGCTCGAAAGGTACCTCCATGGCTCGGAGAGCTTGTCGAGCCGGGTCGACGCCCTTCGCAGGGTTGGTGTCGCCGAGACACCGGCGGCCGCCCGCCATTTGATTCACCGCCCCTTGCCTACGCACGATCTCCAGGAGTTAATGCGAGATTCGAGCAATCGCGCGACGGCGGGCTACCTTGACTCGATCGACGCCCTCTACGGTCGCTGTCATTCGACAGCCACCAATCTCGACCGAATGCAGGAAGTTCTCATTCACACCTTTCTATCGGAAAACATCCTGTCCTTTTCAGACTCCGTCGCGATGGATCAATCGGTCGAGCTGCGCATGCCGTTTCTTGACCGTGACCTGGTCGAATTCGCCCTTTCGCTCCCCTCCGCGGCGCGCGTTGGACTGTGGCCAGGTGGGGTCAACACCAAACTGGTCATGCGTTGGTGGGGAAAAACGCATCTCGACGCCAAGACGCTCCACAAGCCGAAAGAGTCCTTCTCTTTCGGAAGCCTTCGCCCCTTGATGGCCAACCAAGGCAAGAGACTCCGCGATACCATTTTGACTTCGGATGCGGTACGCCGAACCCTTCCGGGAGTGGAAGGTTGGCTCTCGCATGCCTCGGACTACTACCGCGGTTGCTGGCAGGGCACGCTTTGGGCACTGTTGGCCCTCGGCGTATGGTGCACAGCAAACGAGATTACTTAGACAGGCGAGAATCAGTCCCGGTCTCAATCCGATCAGACACTGACCGTTTTCGAATGCAACGAAACTTCAGCGCGACCCGCGATCAAGTCTCGAAGCCTCGCGATCGAACGTTCTTACGAATCTATTTGATTCATCCTCATGCAATGGCGGATTCTCGGCGTAACCTGCCTAGTCATCGCTTTTCGATGATGAAAATAAGATCTTTCATTCACCGAGTATTCAAAATCCATCGCGGACAATACCTATAGATAGATTCGTCTCTTTCAAATTGTCAAAGGAGAATTGCGCGATGAGACAGATGCTTCGGGCCGTGATCGCACTTGGTGTCGTTTTTGTGGCAATACCCAGCCTCGCGCAGGTCACTGCCAAAGCAGGCGGGACTCAGGCTGCCGTCGTCCAAGTCGGCATCTCGAAAGGCGAGGCCGAGACCCTCGCACTAAAACTCGTGCCGGGCAAGGTCCTCGAAATCGAGCGAGAAAAGCACGCGGGAGAGGCAGCCTTTTCCATAGAAATTC
Source organism: Pseudomonadota bacterium (assembly GCA_043781115.1). Lineage (GTDB taxonomy): Bacteria > Bdellovibrionota_B > Oligoflexia > Oligoflexales > CAIYRB01 > CAIYRB01. The sequence continues at coordinate 2,426 of JAYWBY010000478.1, read as the reverse complement.
GCGCCGCCGATGGCGTCCACGAAGTGATCGTACGGGTCGCCGATGGCACCGTTCTAGCCAACAAGGAACGCGGCGACAAAAAGGAGGATGAAGACGGTGACAACGACAAAGGCGATGAGGACTAGAATTGGGCGCCTCTCTCCCGCTACGGGGGAGAGGCTCGACACCGGACTGGCCTAAGTTCACTAAACTATTCAGACGCAGTTCATAGAGAGCAGTCGATACTCACCAGGATGGCGTGTCCTAGCCAATCTAACCGTGGAGTATACGATTGAAAACTTTCCTGGGCGGTGTGATCGCTGGGATCTGCCTGCTTGTCCTGTCTGCGCTGCTCTTCGTCCAATTGGGAGGAATGCCCGTTGCGACTAGTGGAGGGTCGCTGCCTTTTGAGCGCACGATTGCCGGCATGGCGATTCACGCAGCTTTGAGGGGGCATGAAGACGAGCCAAGTCCCCTTGCGGCGTCGGAAGAAAACCTGCTTGCGGGAGCCAAAATCTATGCTGACAACTGCGCCATTTGCCATGGCTTGCCAGCCCGATCACCCAGCCCAATTGCCAAAGGCCTCTTCCCCTCGCCTCCGCAACTTTTCAATCAGGACCAGATGGTCACCGACGATCCGGTAGGCGAAATCTTCTGGAAAGCAAAGAATGGCATCCGCCTCACCGGCATGCCGGGATTTGAGGGAAGTCGAAGCGACCAGGAACTCTGGCAGGTCAGCTTACTATTGAACAAGGCAGATCACGTCTCCAACGAAGTTAAGACAGTCCTCACCCGGTAAGTCATCGACCGATGCCGCCACAGGTGTCGTTGGCAGCCGATATTTACCTAGTTTTTATTTAGTCCGCCACATGACATCCGTGATGCGTTTCTTCTCTAGCTTCAGAAACCGCTCCTGGTAAGCAAACATAACGGCGAGAAATTCACGCGCAGGCACGCCGAATAGCCGCGTAAGTTTCGGAAGAACCTGCATAAGGGGCAGAGAAATTCCGCGCTCCCAATTGCTCGCAAATTGAGCGGTCGAATATTGAAGGTGCTGGGCGACATGCCATTGCGTTAGCCCGGCTTTGATTCGATTGTCACGGAGAAATTTCCTTCGTCCGGTCGAACGGCCTCGATGTCACCGTTGAGTCGGACCGTCGACAATGCTTCGCAGCCATGGCCAACAACAAATCTCTCTCAATCGGTTTAGTTAGATAGTCGTCACATCCGACGCTAAGCGCTTGTTCCCGCTCCTCCGCCATACCATGCGCCGAAAGCGCCACAATCGGAAGAGTATAACCCGATTGACGCAGCTCCTTCGTTGCCGCAAAACCATCTAGAGTCGGCATCTGAATGTCCATTAAAACAAGACTAAAAGATCCAGCTCTGGCTTTCGTAACTGCCTCGACTCCGTCGCAAGCTGTCGTAATACTCGCCCCAGCGAACTCCAATGACCTCTGAAACAGCAACCTCCCGTCTGGCGCGTCATCGACGATCAAGATTCGTTTGCCACGTAACCCAAACGAGTCAATTGGTCCAAGCGCGCTCGAATTCCGGTGGGCATCCTGGCCGAGCCTCGGCTGGCCGGCGTTTGCCACTTCGTTACAAGCAATCGTTACTCTAAAAGTGCTGCCGTGATTTAGTTCGCTTTTAACGAGCACCAGGTCTCCTCCGAGCGCTCGCGCAAAGTCGCGCGACAAAGCGAGCCCGAGACCCGTGCCGCCGAAGCGGCGCGTCATGGTACTGTCAGCCTGCGAAAAGGGCTTGAAAAGCCTCGACTGAGCCGCAGGATCAATGCCACATCCGGTATCTAAAACATCGAAGGAAATACTCGCCGAAGGGCCAGCCACCTTCGCGCTGCAATACTCGACTCGCAACTCCACCGACCCTTCTTTCGTGAATTTCAACGCATTCCCGATAACATTTAGCAATATTTGTCGCAATCGAGTCGGATCAGACCGCAACTGCCCCAGAGTCGGTCCGCGCCAATTTACGAGGAGCCGAACGCCGCTCCCGATCCCGCGCGGATCAAGAAGTATTTGAATTTCAGAAATCAGATCTCGAAGGTCAAAAGTGACAAGTTCGACCTCGAGGCGGCCGGCTTCGACCTTTGACAGATCCAAGATGTCATCAATGAGTCGACCAAGAGCGCGGCCATTTCGTTTGATTGACGCAGCGAAAGTTGTCCGTTCGTCCTGTGTCGCGCTAGGGTTGGCCATCAGGTCCGCAAAGCCCAGAACAACAGTGAGTGGGGTGCGGATTTCGTGACTCATATTGGCAAGAAAAATGGTTTTCGCTTCTGTCGCCAGATCCGCTTTTTGCTTCGCGAGGCGCAGCTCCAGTTCCATGGCTCCTCGCCTTCTAAGATCTCTCATAAGAAGAAAAATCAACGTGCCGATCAGCCCGGCAGCGGCTGCCGTCATTCCGGAGAAGAGGCCAAAATTGTT
>JAYWBY010000477.1:0-4138 GCA_043781115.1 Pseudomonadota bacterium | reverse complement strand
TTTCGAGAGGCCGAGGGAAAGGGTGTCGGCCGAGGCTTCGTAGACTAGGCTCTGGGCGATGTCGAGGTGCGCGTGCCAGCTCGACATGTTGTACATGGCGCCGAGCGTCCAGCGGCCGTAGGCGGCCGTGCCGTTGCGCACCTTGGCGTTCGAGTCCTTGGCGTTGACCAGCGACTTGTCGCCGTCGATCGAGGCTTTGACCAGCATGGCGCCGCCGGCGACTTCGCCGCGGAAGGAAAGCGGCTTGTTTTGGCGGAAGATGTAACCGACGCCGCCGAGCAGGCCTAAGCCTTGGACGCTGATCGGCAGGGAATCGACCGAGGTGTCGCCGTAGTGGGTGACTTGACCTTCCATCGCCGCGTAGACGCCGCGAGCGATCAGCTGCAGGCCGCCCCATTTTCTCCACTGGGCGTAAGCGGTCATTTCAGAAGCCGGGCTGCCTTCGCCGATCGACCAGGTCGAATAGCCGAGGCCGGCGCCGACGGTCATCTTCGAGGGTTCACGGTAGATCTTGTACGATTCGCCGACGCTGGCGTCGGAAGCCTGGTTGTTGTCGAGCAGCGCCAAGTGGTAGTCGCGACCGATCGTGCCGTGCCGTTGGCTGATCAAGAGCGCGCGGCGTTCGCCTTTCATCGCATTGACTTCGGCTTTGGCGACGAGTTCACCGTCTTCGTTGAAAATGCCGACCTGGTCGCCGATCGTCAGATCCTTAGCGGCCGTCAGGCATTTGGTTTGCTTCTTGTTGCACAGCAGTTCTTTGCCGGTCTCACCGCTGAGCGCCGGGGATGCAAGAACGGTCCAAGCCACAACCGCAACAGCCAAGTTCTTCAACATAGAAACTCCACTCCATCCGGGTTCTCTCAGATGGGAGTAGATATGCAAAAGCCCGGCCCGAAGGGCGGTTCAAGTGAATCAACGGGTTAACGTTGACCGGCCGCCCAAATACGCGCAAATCGTCTAACCGGTTGACACTTTCCCGGTGGAATCAGTCGTCGAAGTGCTTGGCGACTTCGGCCATGTCGACGGCCTTCGTGTCGAGCTGGAGGCCGCCCGAAAGGATCTGCCAGGCCCGGAGAAAGGGCACGCGGCCCTTGTTTTTCGGTAAGCCGCGCAAGATTTCGGGGAGGCTCCGCCACGACGGGTCGAAGGTCACTGAGCCCTGCGCCACGGTGGCCAAATACAGAGTCGCCATGACGCCGTCGGGCCTTGGCACGGGGTCGGCGAATTCTTGGGTGATCTGCAGGGAGTTGCCAAGACGCTTGCCGAAGAAGCCTTCCGCCTCCTTGATCAGCTGCTCGTTGATCGGCGTGAGGCCGGCAACCGTAAAATTGAGACCGGGAAGGAGCGTGCTGTCGTTGCTCGGAAAGTGCAACACGCCGCGCTCGTCCGGAACGGCGCAAAGCAGCACGGCGAAGTCGGTCTGACAATTTAGGAGGAGGCTCATGGTGCGATCTTCTTGAGGACCAGTTTGGCCATCGATTGCAGGGTTTCCATCGTGCCGATCGACTGGGTCGCCACGGCCTTGTGGTCTGGTAGGTTGCCGGGATTGAGCTCCTGGCGCAAGACTTCCAGCGGCATAAGGTCGGTAAGGTCGCGCTTGTTGTACTGAATCACGCGCGGCATGTCGGCGACGTTGTAGCCCTCCTCCGTCAAGAGGCGGCGCGCGGCCATCAGTCCCTCGACGTTGTCCGCCATCGCCTCGACGCGCGAATCGGCGACGAAGACGAAGCCGTCGACGCCTTTCAAGATGACGGACGTCACGGATTCATAAAGCGGGTTGGCTGGCAGCGTGAACAAGTGGAGCTTTAGGTGAAAGTCCTTTACCGGGCCAAGACTCACCGGCAGAAAATCGAAGAATCGGGTCGGGCCGGCGGCGGCGTCGTCGAGCTCCAGGAGGCCGCTCCGCACTTCCGCCGACGTGTTCTTGAAGATCGACCGGAGGTTCTCGGTCTTGCCGGCGCCGCGGGCGCCAAAGAACAAGATCTTGCAGTTAATCTCTTTGGTGTCGAAATTCGTGAAGGCCATCGTCGTCCCGCGGCGTCCCGTTAGCTGGCTTGGCTGCTATTCGGGAACTTTAACATCTTCCAGCGTGCCGCCCAAGGCTTGCAAGAGGTCCTTGGTGAAAGGGGCGTTCTTTGCCTCCTCGATCAGCTGGTCGCGCTTGGCGGAACTCTCGCGGCCGCGCTCGGCCAGGATGTTCTCTCCGCCGGCGACGGCGTCGGTGCGCGGCTTAACGATTAGAGCGCCGGTGAAGCCGAAAAGCTCTCTGAATTGCTCGCGGATCCGGGCCTGTTCGTCCTTCTGCAGCAACAATTTACTGGCATAGCTCGCATCGCTAACCGCCAATATGATGCGGTCCGGGCCAAACTCCAGGGGATGGGCTTCTTCAAGCTTCCGGGCTTGAAGCGGCTTCTGCTGTTTCCAGGCGTCGACCAGCTGGCGCCAAGTGGCGGGCAAGGCCTTGGCGGTGGCGCCGGCCTGAACGGGGGCTTGAGGCGACATTTGTTGCTGATATTGCGGCGCGACGGGCGCCGAAGCCGGAGCCGGAGCCGGAGCCGGAGCCGGAGCGCTCGGAGCGACCTGGACAGGCGTGGCAACGGGGCTCAGCCTCACTTGAGCCTTGGAGGCCTGCTCGCCATTGAACGCCACGTCGAGCTCCGGCAATCCCGGGTCGAAGCACCATTCATAAAGATAATTTTCGAAGACGAAGCGGTCGAGCGACGAGCCGTTGAGTTCGAGGCGGCACTTCACCAGCGTCCGAAAGATGCGGTTCAGGTCAAAAGGCTTCGCCAACCCAGCCAGGCGCGTCAGCTCGTGGATCTCGCCGTCGTCCAAGCCGAGCAAGGCCACGTCGAGGGCCTTCACTCCGAGGCCCTGCACCACGAAAGCGTGGCGCGCGAGCCGCGCCGTCTCTTCCACGACGGCCGCGAATTCCGCGCCGGATTGGTCGAAGCGGTCGACGCACTTTATCGCCCGCTCGATGTCACGCTCGATCAGCGCCCCGAGCAGCTCGAGGTAGGGCGACGAGGAGAGGTTCGACACGACCCAGCCGAGGCTCTGCACCGTAACTTTGCCTTGGCCGAGGGCGATCGCTTGGTCGAGGAGCGTCAGCGCGTCGCGCATAGAGCCGTGGCCTTCGCGGGCGATCAAGGCGATGGCCTTGTCCTCCGCCGTCAAACCTTCGCGGCCGATCAGTTCTTTCAAACGCCCGAAGATCAACGCGGTCGGCAGCTTCTTTAGGTAAAACGCCTGACAGCGCGAAAGAATCGTCTCGGGGACCTTGCCGATCTCGGTCGTCGCGAAGACGAACACGACATGCGACGGCGGCTCTTCCAGGGTCTTCAGCAACGCATTGAAAGCGGAGGTAGACAACATGTGGACTTCGTCGATCATGTAGACCTTGAAGCGCGAACGCTGGGCCTGATAAGCAACGGTTTCTTGAAGGCTCCGGATGTCTTCGACGCCGTTGTTCGAGGCACCGTCGATTTCGAGTACGTCTTCGTGGTTGCCTCTAGCGATCGCCAGGCAACTTTCACAAGCGTCGCAAGGCTCGGAGCCCTCTTGCCGATTCGAGCAGTTCAGCGCTTTGGCGTAAAGGCGCGCGACCGTCGTCTTGCCGACGCCACGGACGCCCGTGAAGATCAAGGCTCTCGGTTCGCGACCCATTGCGATGGCGTTGGCTAGGGCCTTGGCGACGGCTTCCTGTCCGACGAGCTCACTGAACCGCGTCGGCCGGTATTTACGCGCTAGAGGCTGGTAGGTCACGGCGCCTCCTCGAAGGTCGAAAGTCCTGGAAATGCAAGGAGCGCAGGGTGATAGCTAGATGGCCCGAGCACCTACTTCGATCCACTACCGTTGCTCCCTTCCGGGCCTGGCGGGGTTCGCGGCGAAGCATCACCTGGGATCTAGCTATCACTCTGCGCTCTTCTGCGCAGGGGAGCTTTATACCAAGGGGTTGGGCTTTAGTCGAGGCTTAGGTGGCACTTAAAAAGAGCGCAATTTCCGCATGATAGCGGTTAACGCAGGCGCAGCACCGTGCGCGCCAAGGCCTCGTAGCAGTCGTCCGTGAAGAGCTGAATGTAGGGGCAATCGACGATGTTGGCCACTTGAAGGGGGGGGATCGAGAATGCGGTCTTAG
>JAYWBY010000476.1:0-4138 GCA_043781115.1 Pseudomonadota bacterium | reverse complement strand
CGCGCGGCGCGCGGACGAAGAGATCGTCCTCGAACGCCAACCGCAGCCGCGCCAAGGCGTGACTCACCGCCGATTGGCTGAGCCTGAGGCGTTTCGCTGCCCGCGAAACGTTGCGGTCGAGCGCGAGGGCTTCGAATATCAAAAGCAGGTTCAGGTCCTTGCCGGCGATATTATCCAAGGGCATTGACCTCTTGTTGGTGATGAAGATCTAGCATATCGACTCTGGCGTTGTATTGCAACACTATGTATTCATAGATAAATATTAGCAGTAGGCAACGGCGCCGAACCTCAAGTTTAGAGCTAGGATTCCGAAGAAAGGAGGTCGAAACTCGCGTCATTCTGGAGGCTCTCGTGCGTCACTCGTTACGCTCCCTCGTCGCCGCCTCGGCCTTCTTCCTCGGCCTCGTGCCGACCGCCGAAGCCAAACTCGCCGAGCTCCTAGTCACCGACTCCGGCGTTTTGAAAAAGGTCGAGCTCGACAAAGCGTCGGTCGAAGCCGAGATCGACCTTGCCGCCGCGAAAATCACTTACGACCTGACCTTCGTCAGCTCGCTCGGCCAAGCCCAGGAAGGCACTTTCTATTTCGCCCTACCAAGGGGAAGTTACATTCACGAATTCGGTATGTGGGTGGACGGCCAATATCAAGGCTCGGCAATCGTCGAGGCCCAAGCAGGTCGCGGTGCCTATGAAGCCACCGTTCGCCGTGGCCTCGACCCGGCGCTCCTCGAGTGGTCGGCCGGTAGCACGTTCAAAATGCGAGTCTTCCCGGTGCTCCCCGAGAAGCCGACGCGCGTCAAACTCATAGTCGGCATGGCCCTCGATCCTGTTAACGGTCAGCTCGTCGGCACGATTCCCCTAGATCTAGGGAAAATCGGCCGTTTCAGCCTAAAAGTGGCCGGCAAAGCCGTCACCAGCGACGTTCCGAAATTCGTCGGCCTGAAAGGGCTGAAGCTCGCGGAGGACGATTCGAGCAGCGGCGTCATGACCTTCAAGGGCTCCTTCGCCGCCAAGAACTACCTGCCGCCGGACGACGTTCGCTTGAGCATAGACGAGTCGTCCAAGGCGAAGGTCAAGATCCGCCGCGAGGACGGCGACAAGCAACGCTTCTTCGAGGCGCATCTCTTTCCTTTCTTGCCGGAAAAGAAAAGGCCTGCCGCCGCCAAGGGCGTCGTCTACTGGGACTACTCGTTGAGCGAAGTGGACCACCTCGACCGCCGTCTCGAAATCCTGAAGTCCTATCTCGCCGCCAGAAAGCCGCCGACGGTAGACGTCTATGGCTTCTCTCAGAACGTGACGCCGGTCGCCACCAACTTGAAGGGCAGCGACTGGAAAGGCCTCGAAGACGCAATCCGCAAGCGCCCGTATGACGGCGCGACGCGCCTCGACATCCTCGCCGACCACGTGACATCGACGCTGGCGAAGGACCAAAAGCTCGTCACCGACCTGGTGCTTTTCACCAACGGCGTCGACAGCTTCGAGCTCTTCGACTTCAAACGCCTGAGCCATCTCGGCAACGCCAACCTCAACGCCTTCATCGTGGCGCCGAGCGCCGGAGCCAACGACGCCTTGCTGCAAAAGTTCGCCAGCGAACTCTCGGCCGTCGTCTTGGACCAAGACCAGGTGCTGACCGCCACGACCTTCGCCAGCATGCCGTGGCAGGTTGCGACGGTTAAAGGGTCGAGCAACCTCAAGGAACTCGAGCCGGCGCTCAACGCCAGCCTCTTCGCCCACGACGGCATCATCATCCGCGGCCAAGTGAAGAAGGACGGTCCGAGCGACCTCGTCGTGAGCTTCAAACAAAACGGCGCCAAAAAATCCTTCAAGTACCGCTTCGACAGCGACGTCGACCGCGGCACGAGCAACACCGTCGCCCGCCTTTGGGCGAGCCGCCGGATCGATCGGTTGATGGTCGAGAAGCGCGCCCATGCGGCTGAGATCAAGTCCGTGGCTCTCCAACATCAATTGATGTCGCCTTACACCGTGATGGTGGTGCTCGAGCACTGTGAAGACTACGCGGAATTCAAGCTGGAGGCGCCGAAAGGCTGCTCCAAGCGTCCCGAAGAGCGTTTTACCGACGACGAAGATGCCGCGGAAATGGATATGGCCGGAGACGCGGCGCCAGGTGAGGGTGGCTCTGCCGGGGACGCGGCACCGTCCGACGGCGGAGCCCCACCGCCACCTTCGGCCTTCGGGGGAACCCCAGAAGAAAAAGTCGTGTTCAACTCGAAAGACCTCGGCGGCGAACGCCGCGGTGAGGCGAGCGCCAAAATGGCGGAAAATTCCGCGGACGAAGATAACGATCTTTTCGTCGACCGCGAGGAATTCGAAGAAAGCGAGCGCTTCTACGAGCCGGAAAAGGACACGTCACCTCAGCTCTTCGGCTTCGAGAAGGACATGGACGCGGCCGCCGGCAAAGGCGTCAACCCGCTCTACGCGAACTACTTGAAGTCGAGGAAACTCTTTTCCCAAGTTCCTTACTTCTACATTCATACCGCCGAGCTGTTCTCGAAGTTGAAACGCCTCGACTTGGCGACTCTCGTGCTCTCCAACGTCGTTGAAATTAGGCCCGGCGACGCCCGTTGGCTCCGAATTTATGCCTATAACTTGATAGCTTGGGGCCAAGCCAAGGACTCGGTGCCGATCTACCGTGCCATCGCGGAGCTTCGCGAGGAAGACCCGCAGAGCTTCCGCGACTACGGCCTGGCCATGGAAGCGATCGGCCAACCGCTGGCTGCCTTGAAGCTCTTCGAGCGCGTCTACATCGGCAAGTGGGATTCTCGCCTAGCTGGCATGAACAAGATCATCCAACACGATCTCGGCCGCGCGGCAGTCCAGGCGCTGAAGACGCCGAACCTGACGCCGGAGAACCGCACGCGTGCCGAACAGTTCCGCAAAATCGACGCCAGTCTGAACGACAAGGTCGTGATCACGGCTAGCTGGGACACCGACGGCACCGACGTCGACCTGCACGTCGTCGAGCCGTCCGGCGCTCATATCTATTATGCCGACATGACCCCAAAGAACGCTCACGGCCGCCTGAGCTTCGACACCATGCAGGGATTCGGCCCGGAACAGTACCGGAACCCGAACCCGTTCAAGGGCAATTACCGCGTTTTCCTCCACTACTATTCGACCAATCCAGTCGCCGTTCGCGACGGCAGCTTGGTGCGCGTCGACTTCAAGATCATCGACCAAGGAATCGAGAAGAACTTCGTCAAGACGGTCTTCCTGCGCGATCAAGATCAGACGTTGACCGTCCTCAGCTTCGACTACGCCGATCCGCACGCGCCGTCACCACCGCCAAACTTCAATCAGGGACTCAGCCAGGTCAAGAAGCTGCTCGAGGGCAAACAGTATCAAGCTGCACTTAACGCCATCAATGCTCTCGGCAAGCGCGACGACTCGAAGGAAGAGGCCCTGCGCTACTTCCACATGGCCCGGAGCCAGCTCGGCCTGAAGCAGTACGAACAAGCAGAGCAGTCGAATCAACGTGCCTTGGCGCTCAATCCCGAACTCTTGTCCGCGCACTTCAACAACGCCTGCGCCGGTTCGCTGGCGAAGAACCAGGCGAAGGCCATCCTCTATTTGAACATGCTGGCGGACTCGCTCAACAGCCACCCGCGCCAGCGGAAGCAGTTCCTCAATTTGATGGCTTCCGATCCGGATCTGACCTTCGTCCGGGGCACCAAACCGTTCAAAGCGGTGGTCGAGCGGCTGCGCGTTGGCCATTGAAAACACAGGAAAAATCACCATTATCTAAATTGATAATGGCTCTGATTCCTATAATTCATTTCTAACATATCGGCGAACGGCGTAAAAACTGTTCATCGGATCCAATTCGGGTCCGCCCCCCCGAATGCGGAAAGGAATCATATGAGTCCCACCACCCTCAGAGTCCTCCTCGTCGTCACCAGCCACGCCAAGCTCGGCGCCACCGACAAACCCACCGGCTACTACCTGCCGGAGGTGTCCCACCCTTATGCCGCCCTCGCCGAGCAAGGTATCTCCATAGACATCGCCAGCCCGAAGGGCGGCAAGGCTCCCCTCGACGCCAAGAGCCTTGACCTCAAAGATCCCGTCAACAAGGCGTTTTGGGAAGACGCGGCGACGCGCGGCAAGCTCGAGAACACGCTGCGCC
>JAYWBY010000475.1:0-11263 GCA_043781115.1 Pseudomonadota bacterium | reverse complement strand
CTAATCAACTGCCGACGCTCCATCGCATCGCGCTGGTGGGGACTCGTGTCGCCGGTCGTCATTTGGGCGATGTCCAAAACCAAACCCATGCCCGCAATGGTCATGCCAGCCAGCTTCGCCGCCAGAGCAATCAGCTCCGTCACTAGTTGCGAATCCGTCTGCGATGCCTGACTCTCTTTCCGCGCCGGCGCGCACCCAACCGCACCCAACGCCACCGCCAAAACCACCGCATACACCGTCGGTCTGACTGCTTGCTGAATCATCGTCGCCATCCCCTTATGAAGAATTGACCGCTAATCGCTGCGTCTTCTTGTGCAAGGAAGCCGCCAGCGACTTGACTCGCGTGGCGGCATTGATGGACCGAATCAGTTGTCTATTGAACGAGATTGCTTAGTCCAGGTCTTCGACAGCTGTATTCACCAAGCGCACGTACTCACACGCTCGACCTTGTAGCCGTCCTTGCCGAGGAGGTTCACCAGACCGTCATCACCTGGCAAGTGCCCGGCACCAACTGCAACGAAGGTTTTGCCACTAGCAATCGCGATCTCAAGCTTCGGAATCCAGCGACGATTGCGATCCGTAAACATCGTCTGCTTGAGTTCCCTCGGGGTGTCTTTCAACGCAAGTTCGTAAAGTCGACCGAGGTCGCCAGTCTTGTAGACTTCAGACCCTCGTAACTCAATCCGCAATTCTTCACGCACGAGCTCCGATGGATCCTTCTCAAAGGCCTCGTTGAATTCCGTCGCCGTCAAATCCTTGGCCTTGACAGACGCAAAGGCGGCGACGCGGTCCTCAGTGGTCTCCAAGAACAGCAGCTCTTTCTTTGCAGCCCCCGCCTCCTCAAAGATCTCGCAGTCCAGACATGTCGAGGCGGCCCCCAATATCGGCTTTCTCAACGTCACGTAAAAGTACAGCGCCTCTCCCGGACTCAATTGATCCAGGATTTCTGCCTTCACCGGCGCCAGATCCTTGGTCAGCCGCTCCCACGCCTTCTTGCTGATTCGACGAGATAGCCTCTCTGCCCCCGTTCTCGCCGTCGAAGCTTGCAAGCCCGCCGCGCTGAAGTTCGCCGCTTGATCGATCTTCATATCAATCTCGAACGCCACTTTCTCCGCATCGCTCACGCAACTCTTCACACCAAGCGGAAACTGTGACCAGTCAATATGGTTATGAACCGTGCCGAGGATGTAGCCGACCGCTCCATCCTTCTCGACCCGGAAGAGCACCGGATTGCGCACGCCTCCCTGCAGAGTCCTACGCTTGGCGTCGGACAGCCCCTTTTCCAGCGCGGCCTTTTCGACGCCGATCTGCGCGCGCCAAACCGTCTTCTCCGCTTCGGTAAAGTCGCCTCGGAGGATCGTCGTGCCGCCCAGGGCATCTCGGGTCAGCAGAAGTGTGACGGCGATTATAATTACGAGTCCGATTTTCATGCGAAGAGTCCTCCTAAGGCCCTTTTGCAAGCGACGTGCCTAACGTATCTATGACCTATTCTATCGTTTGCATGAGTTAGTCGTGTCGCCCCGGTCAAGAATGACACCACCCAAGCACCCGATCGGCCGAAAATCCGTCCGCCCTAGAGCTTTGCCTCGGCCAATTTGGCCAGGAGCACCGCGACGCCCTCAAAGCGTCGAGCAAATACCCTCGGTGCTCGACACAGTCCCATCCTCGTCAAACGTCACGGTCAAAGTGCAGTTGCTGGGCGAAGACCAAACCGCCGACGCCACGTAAAACTTGGTTTCGTCGTCAGCGCGCCTCATCCAGGACGCCCGGCCCTTCAAGAACGGCATGTCCTCGGCCGCGAAGCCTTCTTTACCGAGCCCGACGGTCCATCCTTTGTTCAAGATGTCGAAGTCCATTTGTCCAACCTTGGCGCTCGTCCGTTCAACCCAGGCGCCAATCACCTCGGTGACGCGGCTTGTATCAACGTGCGTGGTCTTTGGCGGCGAGGCGACCGGGACGTGGCCGCGGACGAGATCGGCGACCAGCGGCTCGAGCTCGCCATCGAACGTCAGCGACTTCTGCAGCGCCATGACGACGTTGCCCTCGGCGTCACAGAGCGCCACGAGCGGGAGTTGCTTGCCGTTGGCCGGCGCCAGCGAAGAAAAAAGGCGCCAATCCCGATCCGGCTGCACGACATAGAGCGGCGCCACGCCGGCCAGCGAGACAAATTCGTCCACATCTCCGTCGGTGACCGGCTCGCCCTTTTCATCGCCCTCGACCAATAGTCCCAGAACCTGCACTTTCCCTCCAAAGACCTGCACGACTTGGTTCATGACCCCGATCTCGTTACGGCAGGGCTTGCACCAAAGGGCGCCAAACGTCACGACGCTCGGCAGCTCGTCCTTGAGACCAAAGCGCGACACGTCGACGACGTGCTCACCAGCATTTGGTCGGTCCGTGCGCCGGCCGTAGCATCCCGCCAGGGTTGGCAGCAGCAAAAGAAGAGCGACGATCATCCAAGCCTTCATGGGACGACTCCTTTCAAAATTCAAATGCACCCTCCAACGCCCATTCGCTGCCGTTGACCGGCGGCCGGTAGGAGCAGGTCCCGCCGGTACAGATCACTCCGCCGGGCTCTTGGCCGACGACCGTCCGCAATGCGACGTCGTGAGGAAATCGCAAGTTGGCGTTCCAGGATCTCAGGCGCTCGGAATCGATCCCCGACGTGCGACGGTAGTGCCCCGACTGCATCGTTGCGGTGCAACCGAGACCAGCCGTGACGACGCCCGGCAGCGGACGCTCCCACTGCCAGTCCGCTCCTGCGGTGGTCGTCCGGTCGTGCGCATTGAGACTCTTCGTTAAGATTTTCAGATGCAGCGGCTTCAAAGGAGATCCTTCGACCGACCCCAAGCCCTCGCGCCCGTCGCCGTCGAGCGGATCTCCACTCACCCGCGTCTCTCCGCCAACCACTTTGGCGCCATGGCTCGCTTCTTCTATGGCGATGAATCTTACGGTTTGCCGCCGTCCACCAGTCAGCACGTCCTCGTCCGAGCTCTCGTTCACCATGCCCGGCGAAATTTTGTAGCGAGCCCGGTCCCACTTGAACTCGAGCTTGGCCTCTTGAGCGTGTTTCGCATCAGTGGTCAGCGGCACGAACGGATATTCGACCAGCTGCGGAAGGCTCACGCGTTGCGGTAGGCTGTCCGAGCGCAAGAATCCAAACTCCAAGTCGAGGCCGAAGGCATCGGAAGCCACGACCGCACGACGGGAGCGCAGGACAAGGGTCTGAGCAGCGCGCTCGTCGTGGCCCTGGTCGGCTAGGTTCTTAAAGCACACCGCGACGGCATCGACGCTCGACCTCGTCCAGGTCACGGCGGCGCGCAAGCCAAGCCGCTGGTCGTCGACCGGCAGCAGATAGCCACGTTCCGCATCGCTGTTTTCTCGGTAATGAGCCATGGCCCCGGTTAGGGCGATCTTCGGCCCATCGCCCCACTGATCGGCGACCGCCACTTTGAGGCCGCGGACCGTCTCGCGCGGCGGCGAGGGCGACAGGTCGATCGAGGGGTCGAGGTAGGAATCGTACAGGCGGTCGCGGACAATGCCGCCAAAGCCTTCGATGTTCCAGATGCCACTCGTCGCCTGAACCAGCGCGCCCCGAAGGTAGGCGCGTTCGTTGGTCTCGCGTTTGATTCTCGCGGCAAATACGACGCCATCCAACCAGTAGACAGGCGTGTCGCCTAGCGTCGCGACGATTGGACCTACGGGCGCGTCAAAGCGACGCTCGACGAACGTCGGACCGATTTCATCCTCTGGCCGTTCCCACCCGTCGGCCTGAAAACGCTTTTGGCGAAGGTATTCGTAGCTGACCTGAGCCGACCAAGGACCCTTGGCCCACTCCCAACGCGTCGAGGACGCGAACACGCGGGCGCGCGAGGAGTCGCCGACCGGTTTCAGCTCGACGTAGTTTGCGGTCGTGGCGAGGCGCTGCTGGGCTGCACCAGATAGGTGAGATCCTTCGCTTCGCTCAGGAATGTTCCTGGCGTCGGCAATGTTCCTGGCGTTGGGAATGTTCGTGAAGGCGGAAGCGAGATACTTCAAGTCGTCGGGGGTCAACTTTGCATAGCGTCCCGCCGCGACGCCCGCGGCATCGAACGCCAGGGATAGCGGCAATTCGCCGGAGGACTGGAGTGAATAGAAGTAGGAACCCGCCGCGTCAAAGAGTTCAGCGAACGGCCACTGAATTTCGTCGAGGTAAGCGGCAGCCGGCGCCGTCGCGTCGTCGACGCTCAAGGCGACGACCAGAACGTCTTTCAGTTCGTCTTTGTGTTCCGCGAGCAAGCGCAGCTCTTCGCGGCACGGCCCGCACCACTTCGCCCAGAAACTGACGAGGATGCGTTGCTTCCCTCCAACGTCCAGGCCCCGGAGGGTCTGCGTTTGACCAGACCGAGTGGCGAAGCCATGATCAAACAGGCCGCCGACGGCCAAAGCACGCGGGTTGGTAGCGGCCCAAAGGAGGGCCGCCACGATCAACGCTTTGGCGCCGCGATTCACTGGGCGTGGACGTAGTCGTAGGCCGGATGCTGGCTACCGGACCGCAGCACGTTGACCAGGCGCTCATAGCCGGTGTCGACGCGGGTTACGACGTTCTGGACGGCCGTGTGCCATTCGGCGCCGAGCTTGGAGTTAGCTTCGAAGTCTTTCAGCTCTTTGTTCGCCTTCTCGACGGCCACGGCGCGGTACTTCTCCATCAAATCGCCAGCCTCGGCCGAGCGGCCTTGCGCGAAGAGCAACCACGCTAGGTCGCGCGCCAGAGCGGGCTGCTCGCCGGAGTCGACGAATGCGGCCATCTCGGTGGTCAGCTGAGCCGCGGTCGGTAGATCCATCAAATCAGCGTAGACGTTTTCGGTCGCGCAACGCGTCTTGACGGTGCGATGAGCCTTGTCGTCAAACTCCGGGAGGCCGGCCAAGCGTTGCTCGTAAGTGGCTTCGCATTTCTTGAAGCCGTCGAAGCCGGTGGACATTTGGTGACGCAAGGCGTTGGAGGTCTGACCAAATTTCTCGGAGTAATCCAGCGCGTCGGCGCTGAGCGAGCCAGAGCGGGCATCGAGGTCCTCGAAGGTCCATTTGCCGGTGTTGAGGGCAATGCGCGCGTTAGTGACGAAGGCGCTCTCGAACCAGGCTTTTTTGGTCTGTTCGGCGTAGGTGTCGTAGAGCTGCTGCATTTGATCCAAATGAGTTTCGTAGGTCGCCTTGTCGTCGTTCAGCGCCGAGTTGCCCAGGGCGTTGTTGACGAGCCAGTAGTGGTAGTAGCTGTCTTCGTCGGGGTCGACGAACGTGCCGCCCGTCGCGAGGTAGTCGGTCATCCCTTGCAGCGCCTCTTCGAAGGTCGGAGCGTTGCCTGCGACTACGCGGTTCAAGATCTCGACGACGCGGTGCGACGTGCTGCCGCTAAACCGGTACCAGGAATTGACGCGCGGATCGAACACCGTGAACGACGGGAACGTCACCGGCCTAAACGGCATGGCGTCGTCCATGATCAGACGCTCGGTGGCGATCTCTTCCAAATGCAGCGTGACGAAGTTCGAAGCGACGGCTTGGTAAGCCTGATCTTCCGTCATCTGCTTCTCGAGTTTGGCGCAGGGAGAGCACCAGGCGCCGGCCGACTGGATCAGCAGGAGCTTGCCGGTAGCCCGGGCTTCCGCGACGCTCTCCAGGACCAGGATCCGGTGACCGGTCTCGTGGTTGGTGGCCACCAGGCCCAGGGCGGCGGGGTCGTTTTTCGAGGGACCAGTTTCGTTTTTGTTTACTTTCTGGCAGGAGACCAGGACCAGGGACGCGACAGCCACTGATAACACAATGAATTTACTCACTATTTCCTCGCACGGGTGGGCGGTTCAAAGCGGGCTGCTTATACCGATCCGGGGGATGCGGCGCAAGGGCCAAATGCGAGGGAAAATACTAGAGAAAATAGGTCGCAGCAGCGCGCACGTCACGGTCAGTACGCCGTTGAAGGTCTCGTAGTTGAGGGTGAGGTGCCAATGATTACGAAACGACGCCAGATGTCCGGCCCACGGGTCGGGGCCAGTTTAAAATCGCCTGCCAATTTTCCACCGCGCCAGGATGAACCAGTGCATATTGACATGCACCAAAAGACGTCTATACTCCGCGCGCTTTCGAAACCTTCCCCTTCAAGGAACCGCATGAAAACCTTTTTTATTGCCCTCGCCGGACTATTCATTTCCTCCGCCGCACTGGCCGACCAGCCAGCTCCGAGCAAAATCGAAACCACCTATTCCTTCCTTAAAGAAGCAGTGGAATTCAAAAAGTTCCACACCGAGATCCACACGGACATCTCGACGGGCGTCCACATCGACTTCCTTCGCACGCAAATCGTCACCGACGTTAGCCGCAACAACGAAGAGCTCCGCTTCACCCTGTCGTGGAGCATTACGCAAAACAATTTCGATCGCTTGCCGGACGGCACGCTTTCGGCATCCCCTGTCAACAAGGACCGCATCGGCACGACCCTTTGCCGTGTCAGCGAAAGCAAAGCGACCGGCGAAATCACCGGTATTTGCTCGGCGCAGTCGAACTCGATCGTCCATAGCGGCGGCGCCGGCGACACCGTCAAATTGAGCCTCGTCGACGGTCGCCTGACGTTCTTGCGCTTGACCGCCCTCTACTTCGACATGTTCGCCCAAGACAACACGTATCTCCCGGCGCGCAATCGCGTTACCACTACCGTCTTGAAAAACGCCGACGGCAAGACCGTTTGGGTCGAAGAAAGCGCCGACTGGCGCGTCAACCCCGAAACCCTCGAACCGACGACTCCCGAAAACACGCTGCCGGTTACGACCGTCATCGCCGACTAAGTGCGGCTCCGCCCGGAGTTCGAGTAACCGTCCAATGAGTGGATGGCTCCTCGAACCCGGGCGTTTCCTCTCGTTCGTTCGTTCAGATTCCGGTCATCAGTCCTTCAAGCGTCGTCATCCCCACTTCCAGCTCCGACATGTGCTCATCGATCACCCGAAGCGCCGACCCACTCGCTCCGTTCAAAGTCGCCGAAAACTTCCAGCACTCCGGTGAGGCCGCCCCGGCCACTGTCACGCAGGCACTGGAAAATCTCGGTCCACTTGAGCTGACGATTCCGATCCAATGCGACAAGAGGCTCTCGCGTTGGACGCTCGGTATTTGAGCGAGACTCTGCCGCAAGCGTGCAAGCTTCGAGTTCACCTGGCGCATCCTGCTGTAGACGAGCGTGCGAGCGCCGGAACCGGCCAAATCCGTTTGAAGGCGGGAGATTTCGGAGTCAGCGCGAGACCTGAGGCGCGCCTTTAGCGTGACTCGATCGGCGTCGCTCAGCTCGGCGGTCTGGTCAATCTCTGCGGCCATTCCTTCGCTGAGACGTTCGTTTATCAGCTGTGCAATTGCTTCGGCTTCCGTGATGTGGCTATTCAGTCGTTGTTCCGCAAGCGCTTCCGCCAAACGGCCAATTTCCACGTCGAGTTTCGCGGTCAGATCGGCGAGAACGGCGTCATGAGCGGCCTGCTTTAGACCCGCCAGAGCCTCATCCGACAAGTCCTTCGCCTCTTGATCGACCTGTTGAACCTTGCGGCTATCCAGAGCGAGCGCGATGGGCCAGTGAAGGCGGTCGAACTGGGCGCAGAGGTCCGAGTTCGGGTCCGGAATTGAGGCGAGCATATCCCGCGAAAAATTGAAGGTCTTGTCGCGATCGTTGAGAAAGGTCTTGAGGATCGTCGCGTCGACGACTGACTGGATGACACCAATGTGGCGCTCGAACGTGAGCTTTTGGTCATCCCATTCCGTTAGGATCTTGCTCAGACTTCGAACTTCTTCGCCTATTTTCTTCTCGGGACACAGCTGGCTCTTTGCTTCGCTAACTTGGCGATCGAGAGCACGCAGATCGGAGGTACTTGCAGCGGGGCTCTCGACTTGAGTAAGCAAGGCCGAGAGAGCCTCTTTGATTTTAGCATGCTGCACCTTTGACGCCTCGACCGCAGAACTAAGGGCGTTCGTCGCTAGCGTTCGGCGGTTTTCGAGGCCACCCAACATCTGCGGATAGTAATCGTATATGTAGTTGTAGCTGTTGGTGAACGTCGCATCGACTTCGACCCATTCACCGTCCAGGCCCGAGATGTAGTAGACAATCTTGGCGTTAGCCCAAGCTTGGAGCTCGGCCTCTCTTGCTTCTTGAAGACGATTTTCGCGAGCTGCGCGCTCCGCTTGGCGGTCTGCTTCTCGTTTTTTATTGATCGCGTCGGTGTCACGATCAATATGGTCATGAGCAGCAGCGTGAGCGCCGTCTTCGCCCAAAGAAAACGAGACACTGGCTTGAGTATCCACCAATCGGTGGTAGGTTTTCTTCTCCCCGTTCGGGTAACAAATCTCAATCGTCGTTACGTGCGCGGGCTGTTTCGGCGTTATGGTTGTGTCTTTGGTCGTGGTTTGAGAGGTAATGCTGACGTCGCCGTGAGCACCGGCACTTACCTCGGCATCGCCGTATACACTCGCTTTCTGGCCGGTGACAGCTCCTAGAGCGCCTGGCAGTCCCGATTCGCCTTTGACTCCGATCCTGACTAGGAAGTCCGTGAAAAGCTTACGAACCTGGCTCTCTGTGTCTGTCTTCGTCGTTTCAACACTTCCCTTTTCTCGATCCGAATAACTGTAGTTTATCGCAACTCCATTTTCGTAGCCGCCCTGCGCCGAAGATATGTTGTAAAGGTCCACGACAGACTGTCCAACTCCAGGTAACGGGATCTGATCGGATGTTGCTCGGCGCTCAAGCTGTGACTTGATCAAATCTGACAAGGCCTCCCCTTTCTGCTCGTCCGTCAAATCCGTCCGCCCCAAAATCTCTTCCACCTTCTCCGCCAGATCCGGCGACAACCCAAGCGTCGGATTGTCTTTGTATCGTTTATCCAGCTTGGATTTGTAGCTTTTGTAGTTACACTGATCGGTCAAACAAAACTCGCCATCCTCTTCCGCTCCAGCATCCTCCTCCCCATCCACAGCATCCTGCTGACCCGTCCCTCCAAGGCCCTCCCTCGGTTTACCCGGATCCACCGGGCCGACTGTCCCGACATCCGCGCTGCCACCGTCGCCGCAGCCGCTTGAAAGAGCGTAGCCGACCGAGCCGTCACCGCTGCCCGGCTCACCGCCGTCGTCGCAGCCGAGAACTTCACTGCTCACTTGTTCATGTCCCGCTTTAGTACAAGCTCCGACGCCAAGGACGGCCAGGAGTACGAGAATTCTAGACATGGGAGACTCCAAGACAAATGGTGTTTGGTAGAATGGGAATCAGGCTGTCGCGACCGCGTCACGAATTTCACTAATTAGCGTTTGAATTTGCTCCGATAGCGTTGCCATGACGGCTGCGAGACGCTGGCGTTCCGCCGTCAGGAAGTCGAGAAGGTCCGAGATTTCGCCTTGCGCGGAGGCGATCGAAAGCGCGAGCGTTTGCCGGCCCGCGTTGACGGAATCCCCACAGTCCGCTTCTGGCTGGGCAAGGCATTGACGCAAATTCCTGTACGCCTTGACCATGGAACCCTCGGTCAGGACGCCGTCGATTTTGAGGCACTGATCTTCGACCAGTTGGCGGGTCGTCTGGTCGTAAGAAGCGAGAAGCGGTACGTCGCCGAATTCGTCGACTTCGCCCCCGACTCCCCAGGTGTTACCGATTTGTTTGCAAAAGTAATCGCGATCATCAACGGAGGTTGAAGCAGTTTGGGCGAACTTTTCCACCAGGTCCGCGAGCCGTTGCCGAGTGATGACTAGGCCTTGCTTCATTGCCGCTTCGGCGTCGAGGCGAGCCGCGGGATCGCTCACTTTCGCATAGGCGGCCGTCAACCCCTTGAGGCTCGCGACCATCTGATCCAGACTCGTCTTGATCGGGTCGAGAGGTGGCAACGACAAATTGCCCAGAAGAACGAACTTGCAGGCGCTCGTCACGATCGCAGTGCCGTCGGAGGTCTGATCGAAGACTTGAATCTCATAGGCGTCAGACTCCGGGTGGAGCGTGACGGGCGCGGTCGATAGCACGTCGCCGTTCGGAGTCGAGGAAATCAGGACATGACCTCCAGCGACTTTAAGTGACGCAACCAAGGATTCGCTGGCGTCACACTTGAACGAATATTTGAGCGTGCTCATAGCGCCGAGGGATTTCAGGAATGGCTGCGTCGTGGACGCAAGAGGCTGCGGCGCGATCTTCGCGACGGGACCCATGCAGTGCCAGAAATTGGCGAGCGGATTGGCCTGACAGTCCCTCGATGAATCGAAGAGAACCTGACCTACCGGCGAAGTCGCCGCAGATGTGGCGTTCATCGTCGAAGAGAACTCTTTGTTTCCACTATTTGCAGAACATGCCGGCGTGAGAAAGATGGCCGCAAGTGTCACAATGCTGATTCCGGTACGCATAATTATTCACTCCAAGTTCTTTGTGTTTTTAGTGAACAGGCGCCATCGAAAGTTCGATCCAGTTGAACTGAGCTCTTTTCGCGTCCCCGATGCTGAACGTGATTTCGATGTGAGCATCGGCAGCCTCGCTCTTGCAATCGCTTAGGGTCGTGGGCGGCGAGACGAACGAAATGAGGTCTGTCTGCCAGGACTGGCCTTCGAACGAATAGCCCTTCGAGACTCTCGCGCCTTCGATCCTGCTACCGGATGTTCCGTAAACGCAGCGAAGGGAGGCGGAGGCATGGCCGTCCAATCCGCCGAAGTCTGGCATCACTCCCTCAACGTGGCGCGGAACAATGCCGTAGGCGAAGCGAGCCGTGATTTGCCATTTGCCCGAGGGGATCGCGTCATGGGGAAAGAGAACCGTACTCCCGCGAATCGCAAACGCGCCATATTGAGAAGTAGGCGTACTGTCCCAAACCGGACCTTGTCCGTCGCCGCTTCCCGAGATGCCCGAGTACTCGAGCCCACGGTCCGTCTGTGACTGACAGCCACGGATGACGTCGGAGCAGCTCGATCCATCCCACGCGATGACGCCAGGAGCGCTACCCGCAACTTTGTACTCAACGCCGGAGTATCCTCCGGCAATCCACGATGGCGCCGACATCGCAGCCGCGCGATTCTCCGAGATCCTAACGATTTGGCCACTGCCGAGCAGCCCCGCCGGCGTCGACTCGAACGTCTCGCTCGCGGATTCAACCTTGGCACAGCCGGACACAACGCAGGCCGCAACAACCAGAGCTAGTTTACAGACGAGAGCTTTCATGGGACGAATCTCCGCTGACTGGGGTTTTCGATAGGCTTGCGTTTAGACGAAGCAATGCCGGTGCCAAATTGGCGGGGCGCCGAA
>JAYWBY010000474.1:0-4156 GCA_043781115.1 Pseudomonadota bacterium | reverse complement strand
TTAACTCCGACGCCGCGAAAGCGGTTGATGACGCGCAGGATGCTGGCGATGAACCCCGCCGCGACGTGGCGCGCGACGAAGACGAAGATCTTGTTGGCGGTCCCGGGCACCGAGAGGCGTTTGCCTTTTTTGAAAGCGGCGTAGCCGATTTCCGCCACTTCTTCCGCGCTCTGACCGGAACCCGGCCGCTTTTCCTTCACGCCAGCGCGGCTCCGAAAAGCCGTTCGGGTCACTCCGGGGCAAAGAACGGTGATGCGGAGCCCGCTGCCCCGTGTCTCGCTCGCCAGCGCTTCCGAAAACGAATACAGAAACGACTTACAGGCGCCGTACACGGCTTGAAAGGCGACGGGCGAGAACGTATACACCGACGCGACGTTGAGGATTCCGCCGCGCTTTCGTTCCAGCATCCCCGGCAAAAGGTCTTTCGTCAGCGCCAACATCGCACTGATCTGCACCATCACCATCGCCAACTCCGACGTCAAGTCGGTGCCCAGGAACGGGCCGTGGACGCCGAAGCCGGCGTTATTTACCAAACAGTCGACTGCCAGCCCTTGCCTCTTCAATTCCTCGGCGATCCGGCGCGGGGTTTCAGCGCGGCTCAAGTCGCCGACAATCTTGTGGGCCGTCGCGCCGTGGCGCGCGGAAAGTTCCGCGGCGACCGTCGTCAACGCCGCCTCGTCGCGAGCCACCAAAACTACGTCGTGGCCGTCGGCGGCGAAGCAATGCGCCAACGCCCTGCCAATGCCCGAAGTGGCGCCGGTGATTAGCGCCAAGGGCCGACTAGGCAAAGTGCTGGTCTTCCATGCGTTTGATGACGCCGCCGATGCGCTCGACGATTTCCTGGTAAGCCTCGCGGCCGTTCAAAACGCTGCGGGCTTGAATCAGCTCTAAGTCGAAGTGGATGCGCGAGCCCTTCGGCGGATAGTTGCTGTAGCTGTCTTGCTTGTTGCCCCGCACGTAGCAGCAGAGCACTTGACACGAGCCGCCGAGGTCCATCACCATTTTGCCGACGCCGTAGGTCAACTTGTCGGGATCGAAGCGCCCGGTGCGGCTTCGGCGTCCCTCAGGGAAAAGGGTGACCACTTCGCCGTTTTGGACGAGTTGAGTGCACATGTTCATCACGCTCTGCTTGTGCTCTTTCGAACCGTCGCGGTGGATGAAGAGGCACTTCGACACGGCGCCCATGAAACGGTGGAAGAGCTTTTTCTTGAAGAAGTCGCCGGCCGGGAGGTTCCAGCTGAACTTCGAGAAGTTGAAGAAATACCAAGAGCCGGAGCCGAGGCCCCAGTGCATCAAGGCCGAGTCGATGAAGGTGAGGTGGTTGGCGACGACGATAAGCGGCTGGTTGTTGGCCGTTGCCTCTTGATAGATGCGGCGAAGGCGAGGCAGATCGTCGATGACATAGCCGCCCATGAACTTCATGGCGCCTACGCAAAGGTAGTAGAGCGGCAGGAAGGCCAGGCGGCAGATGAGCCGGTTGATGGTCGCATGGATCGACGATACCGGCCGCGCGATGTGGCCCGAGGCTGTGCGGGCGGCCAGCGCCCCTTGGCTTTCGTTCATGCTTTGACCTCGGAACGGCTGGCGAAGGCGGCGGCGACGATGATCGCGCCCTTCAGGCCGTCGAGTAGGAGGTTGTCGAAGCGGCCGTATATCAGGAAGAGGCTGCCGCCGATTCCGACCCACCACCAGCCGAGGATGAAGCTCAAGGTCCAGCCCATCGCCTTATTTTGCAGCACCAACCTCAAGGCGAGGCCACAGACGAGGGCGACGAAGAGCAAGCACCAGGACAGGACGAAGGTCAGGAAACTGACGTCGGGGGTCGGCGTCATTTTGAATTGGGCGATCAGGAAGTCGGGGAAGAAGAAGCCCAGCACCGGCCAAGCGAATTCGATTAGGAGGGAGAGGCTTAGGATGCCAATCAGAACCTTGCGTGAGTTCATCGTCCTTGAGCCTTCTCGAAACGCGCTAAACGTGTGATAAATATCAGATGAAAGTCATCATCACACAAGCCAGGGGTCGAGAAAAGGTCAAATGGAGCCTCTGG
The DNA here is from genome assembly GCA_043781115.1 of Pseudomonadota bacterium. Lineage (GTDB taxonomy): Bacteria > Bdellovibrionota_B > Oligoflexia > Oligoflexales > CAIYRB01 > CAIYRB01. The sequence goes on along the minus strand of JAYWBY010000474.1, from coordinate 2,109 downwards.
CTTGGGGTAGCTTTGCTAGAATTTCTGCTTGCTTGGCCCTCCCTGGCCGCGGCGGAAGGGCCGCCCCTGGTGTTCATCCACGGAATCAAGGGCTCGGAGCTCCTGACCGCGGATGGCGACGTGCAGTGGATCACCGCCTGGCAATCACTCGGCTTCTCGACTCCCGACCTAGCGCTGGAGACCCGGTTCGAAAACGGCATGCAGCCGCTAGGCCTCCTCCACCCAGGCAAAATTCTGTCGCGCATCAACGTCCTCCCACCGTTCGTCGGCGTCGACATTTACGGCCCGTTCCTGGATGCGGCCGCCAAACTCGACCGACCCGTTTACCAGTTCAGCTACGACTGGCGGCGGGACAACCTCGAGACGATGGCGACCTTCGCTAAATTCCTCGAGTCGATCAAAGCCCGCCACGGCGGCCAGAAAGTCCAAGTCGTCGCCCACAGCATGGGCGGCCTGATCACGTTGGCGGTGCTGAACCGCAATCCGGAGCTCTTCGACCGGATCGTTTTCGCGGGATCGCCCTTCGGTGGCGGCATCGGGTTTTTGCCCGACCTCCACGGCGGAGTGAAGACGGGGCTAAACGAAAAGATCGTCGGCCCCGAGGTCGTCCGGACCTTTGCCTCGGTCTTCGTTTTCTTTCCCGAACATTCTGGCGATCTCCTGGACAAGCAAGGTCAAGAAATCCCGGTCGACTTCTACAAGGTCGCGGATTGGCGGCGTCTCAAGATCGGCATGTACGCGCAGGACTCGCGCTCGCCCGAGTACGAGACTTTCCTGGCAGAAGCCCTGGCGAGGGCGAAGCGTTTCCGCGAGCTGCTCGAACCGTCGCCGGCGACGCCCGGATTCGCGCTACCGAAAGTGCTCGTCGTCGCCGGCAAATCCTTCAACACGCTGTCGAAAGTGATCCAGGACGGACCGCAGAGCGAATGGGGCTGGGACTTCAAGTCCGCGCCTGAAGTGCCGGGTGATTCCCGCGTCACTTTTGTCCACGCCATGCCGCCCGCGGGGATTCCGTACGACCTCTTCGTTACGGAAGCCGACCACACCGACATGCTGAACGACAAAAAGACGCAGCAGGCCATCGAGGACTTCCTGAAGTGAAAAGACCCTGGCGTTTGGCTTTCCCCGTCGTCTCCATAGTCGTCGCCTTCGTCGCCGCCTCAAAGGCGGCGCGGTCCGAGGACGAGGTGCCGACCAACCGGCGGATCGCGCAGGTCTTCGACCTCGTCTACCAGATCAAGACCGCCACCGATGCCCACGCGCCGAAGGCGTCTTACGGTTCCAGTTTCGTCGTCGCGGCCGACGGTCTCCTCGCCACCAACTTCCACGTCGTGTCGACGGCGCTCCACGAACCGGGGAAATACAAACTCTATCTCGTCGACGGGCGGACGACGTTGCCAGCCGACGTCGTCGCCTTTGACGCCGCCAACGACTTGGCGCTGGTCAAGGTCGACCGCGTCTTTCCGCGTGCCGTGACCTTCGCCAAGAAGGTTCCCGAGGCCGGCGCCAAGATCTTTTCCATCGGACTGCCGGAAGACCTGAACAAGGCGGTCATTGAAGGCAACTTCAACGGTTTGATGAAGCAAGGGCCTTACGAAAAACTGCAGATGTCGATTCCGCTCAACCCTGGAATGAGCGGCGGACCGACCCTCGGCGAGAATGGTGAGATCCTGGGCGTCAACGTGTCGCTCCGCGTCGATTCGCAGAACTTGGCCTTCGCCGTGCCGAAGAGCCTGCTGGAAGCCCTGATCGCCAAGCCGCGCGGCAACTTCAGCCGTCCCGAGGCGAAGGACGCCTTCGACGAAGAAGTTCGCGACCAGCTCGACGAAGTCCAGCAGCAGCTCACGTCGCTGCTCACCAAGGGCCAAAGCGAAGTTATCACCCTCGACGGTTGGCAGGCGGAGAAACCGGTAGAAGCCGTCAAGTGCTGGCGCGAAACGGACAACGGCGCGAAGGAACTTGCCTCGACGACCATCGAGCAGTGCTACCTCCCGGGCACGACGCCGCTGCGCCATGACTACGACACCGGCACGTTTCACATCAAGTACACGTCGCTCAGCAGCACCAAGCTGAACGACTGGCAGTTCCTCAACTCCACCAACGAGCAAG
>JAYWBY010000473.1:0-4162 GCA_043781115.1 Pseudomonadota bacterium | reverse complement strand
GCCAAGCCAAGAGCAAGGCCCGGATCAGCGCCTACGAAACCATGGCCAACCAAGAGCAGGATAAAGCCGCCGACGACTTGAAGCTCTACATTCCGCCGGGACCGCGCTTGGGTGACGTCGTCGTCAAGTTCGAAGGCGTCGAGATGGCCTACGGCGACAAGCTCCTCTACGACAACCTGACCTTCGACATGCCGCGCGGCGGTATCGTTGGGATCATCGGACCAAACGGCGCCGGTAAAACGACGCTCTTCCGCTTGATCTCGGGCCAAGAGAAGCCGCTCGGCGGCAAAGTCACCATCGGCTCGACCGTGAAGCTCGGCTACATGGAGCAGTCGCGCCTGGTCCTCGACCCGAAGAAGAGCATTTACGACCTGATTTCCGGCGGCCTTGAGGTATTGAAGGTCGGCAACCGCGAAATCAACGCCCGCGCCTACGTCGGCCGGTTCAACTTCTCTGGCTCCGACCAACAAAAATCCGTCGCCGAGATTTCCGGCGGCGAGCGCAACCGCGTGCAGTTGGCGCTACTTCTCAAAGAAGAAGCCAACGTCATCCTCCTCGACGAACCGACCAACGACTTGGACGTCAACACCATGCGTTCCTTGGAGGAAGGCCTGATGGACTTCCCTGGTTGCGCGTTGGTGATTAGCCATGATCGCTGGTTCCTCGACCGCATCGCGACCCACATCTGCGCCTTCGAGGGCGACAGTAAAGTGGTGATGTTCGAGGGCAACTACTCCGACTACGAGAAGAACCGTCACGAACGCCTGGGCAAGGACGCCGACACCCCAAAACGCATCCGTTACGCCAAGCTCAAGCGCTGATGGGGTCAGGCACCTCCGGGAAGTGCCTGATTACTTAGGTGTAAATTAAAAACGATATGTCTAATCACGGGGTTACCAGAGGTGCCTGACCCCATCGTTCACCCGTCGCTTTTGAGGCAGAAGATCATCCATGTCGACATGGATGCTTACTATGCGTCGATCGAGGTGTTGGACAATCCGGAGCTGAAGGGGCTGCCGCTGATCGTCGGCGGGAGTCCCGAGTCGCGGGGTGTGGTCTGCACGGCGAGTTACGAGGCGAGGGCGTTTGGGGTGCGCTCGGCGATGTCGTGCGCGAAGGCGGCGCGGCTTTGCCCGAAAGGGGTATTTGTTCGGCCGCGGTTCGAGCGGTACCAGGAGATGGCGCACGTCATTCGGGGAATTTTTCGGCGCTATACCGACAGAGTTGAACCGCTGTCGCTCGACGAAGCCTATCTCGACGTCACGAACAACTCGCACCGCCTCTATGCCGTCGAGATCGCGAAAAGAATCCGCGCCGAGATCCTGAAGGACACGGGGCTAACGGCTTCGGCCGGCGTCGCGCCGAACAAGATGCTCGCTAAGATCGCGTCCGAGATCAACAAGCCGAACGGGCTGGCGGTGATCTTGCCGGAGCAAGTCTCGACGTTCGCTCGTTCGCTGCCACTACGCAAGATCCACGGCATCGGCCCGGTCAGCGCCGAACGATTGGCCAAGCACGGCTTTGAAAAGTGCGCCGACGTCACCGCCCGCCCACGCGAGGAAGTTCTAGAACTTCTCGGCGAAAATTACGGCGAGTGGCTGTATTTGCGCGCCCACGGGATCGATGACCGCGAGGTCGAGACGGACTGGGTGCGGAAGTCTTTCGGCGAGGAGACGACCTTCGCTAAAGACTTGCAGGACGAAGGTCAGATCCGCTCCGAGCTTTCTCGCCTGGCCAAGAGTCTCGCTGTGACTTTGAGTTCGTCGGAGACCAAGGGCCGCACCATCCACATCAAGGTAAGGTATCCGGACTTCACGACGGTGACGCGCGCTTTGACGCTCGCCGCGGCGACGTTTGATCCCGAGGTGTTGTCGACGGTAGCTCTGCAGCTCTTGGATCGGACGGAAGCTGTCCGCTGCGGCGTCCGCCTCCTCGGCGTCTCAATGAGCAAGCTCGGCGAAGATGCGGAGCCGGCGCGAAGAGCCGAAAATCCGCGGCAGAGGTCCCTCTTCGGCGACTGAAGACTCAGCGGAAGCAATAGGTGTAACCTTTTCCGCACTTTCCCACGGACGGCCCGGTCACTTTTCCGGGCTCCTCCGGTCTCTAAACCACCGCTGTGGCTGGCATGCGGCTTGCTTTTGCTGGCATCGAGACTTTCTTGGAGGAAACTCGATGCGGACCCGACTAGCCCTTTTGATCCTTGCACTTCCCCTTTGCATTTCGGCCTGCCGAACATTCCAACTCAAACAAAAGGCGACGGCTCCGCTAAACAGGACGGCCAACATGTAATGGAAAAAAATACTTCGGGGACGTCTTTGAGCCTCTGACTGCACGAATCAACCTTTTTGCTAGGGCGCGGGCGTCGGCGACTCTTCCACGGCAACCTGCACGTCTTGCCACTGCCGGGCCATCTTCACGACCTCGGAATTAAGCGGCAGAGTGACGAGGAGCTTCCTGGCTTCCGCCCACTTCACTCCGAGGGGATCCTTTCCCGACAAAACCAGAACCGTGTCTCCGGCCTCGTCCGTCCTGTGCTTCAGCACCAGCTCGGTCGCGACCTTCATCGTCGCGCCGCAATCGGTCTGCAGCGTTTCGGCGATCCAAGTGCCGTCTTGAGAGGTCGTGAGCGCGATGCTCGTCCTGTGGCAACGGTCGCGCCATATCCACGACAAAGCGCCAAAGGGCAAGACAACGAAGACCACGAATAGCAGCACATAGCCTTGAATCTTCTGGGTCTTCGTCATTCCCGGTCGACGCTCCTCGGTTTGCGCGTCGGCGTCTTCTTCGCGGGCGTGGGTTTCGTCGGCGCCGGCTTCGACGTGCGATCCGACGTAAACGGCGTGAATTCAAAAACGAAGCCGCCACCCGGCGTCAGCACAAGCTTCGCGGCGAAGCGGTTCCCCTTCTTCGACACGAAGCCGCTCAGCTCCGGAGTGACGCCGTTCTGTATGAGCGCCAGCACTTCCGCTTCCGTAGTTTCGCGTTGGCAGAGCACCTTCGGCGCCATGAAGCCGATGGGATTCTGCTCGCCGGCTTGGAAGGCCTTCAGGCGGAGCTCGCAGACATAGGCTCCGCGGGTCTCGATGACCGAGCAGGCCGCGTCTTTGTGTACGGGACAAGGAGACAGCACGTGCCGAGGACCGCCTCGGTTAACTGAGTGCGCACCAGCCTTCACCTCTTGAGTCTTGGTTATGGTGAGTTTGTCGTCACCGCCGATAAGACCGAGTTGTCCGTCGTTGACGCATAGGATCGCTTTGAGATCCTTGCCGTTCCGGCTCTTGAAGCCCTCGAGGTCGCCGGTCGCGCCCTCGGCGAGCAGCCATTGGACAGTGCCACGGTCGATGTAGCGACCGTAGAGGTCCTTTGGCACTTCGAAGCCGCAATTCGTTCTGCATGAGTAACCCAGCGGCCGCTCGAAGACCTCGCCGCTCTTGCACTTTTGGCAGGCGCCCAGAGGGTCTTGGTCCGGGAAAATGCGCGTCCAGTCGAGCTGACGCGCCGCCTCGACGACGTCGCGCGTGTAGTCGGCGACCGCGCTCATGAAGGCGGCGCGAGTACGCTTGCCGGACTCTACCTCGGAGAGTTCCAACTCCAGCCGTGCCGTCAGCTCGGGCGACGTCAACCTTTCGGCCTTCACCTTCTTCAACGTCTCGATCAAATGGATGCCCTTGAACGTCGGCCGTAGCGCGTCGTCGACGTACTCTTTGATTTTCAAATTCTGGATGATGTCGGCGCGCGTGGCCGCAGTGCCAAGCCCCTCGGCGCTCATCAAAGCCTGCGCCAACTCCTCGCTCTCAACCTGGCGGCCGGCGTGCTCCATCAAACTTAGGAGCCCGGCCTCGTTGATGCGCGGCGGCGGCGTAGTGGTCTCGTCCTTCAGCGTCGCGTCGACGAACTTAACGACGGCGCCGCTGCCGTTCTTCTCTCCCGGCACGAGTGGCGGCAGCTCCTTCTCCGGCCGGTCTTCCGTCTGTTTGTCGTAAACCGAGAGCCAGCCCGGCACGACCAGCGTCTCGACCGGGCCCGTGCGAAAGGCGTGGCCGGCAATGCGCGTGATGCGCTTTACCTTGTCATATACGGCGGCGGGGAAGAACGTCGCCAGGAAGCGCCGGACCACGGCGTCATACAGCTTGCCGTCGTCGCCCGCGAGCTCACGGCTCTT
>JAYWBY010000472.1:0-4166 GCA_043781115.1 Pseudomonadota bacterium | reverse complement strand
CTCCCCGTAAAAAGGGCGGCGGCTGGCGACGTTGTTATGCGAGAAGTTGAAGAGTCCTGGCAAGGCCCGCCAGCGGCGTGCCGCAACGCGTCTCCGCGCTGACATCTAGTTTGACCGGTCGCACCCAAGTTGCCTGCACGAAGCCGAAACCGAGCCGGGTAGCCGCTGCCATATCCGTGTCACTGTCGCCGATCACCACGCCGCGCGCCCCCGCGGCGATTTTACGAAGCGCCGCCGTCGGCTCGGGCTTGCTGGCGCCCCGCGCGTCGAAAGCCGTGACCGAAGCAAAGTAAGGCGCCAGTCGTGACGACTCCAAATACTCGACGGTCGTCTCCAAGTCGCGGGCGGTCCAAACATGCAACTCGACGCCTTCCGAGCGCAGACAAGATAGTGCGCTGACGATGCCGACTGGTACCGAGCACTGGACCTCGGCGGCGCGCCAGTGCCGCTGAAAGAGCGTCAACACTGCTTCCATCGCTTTGGGCTCCATGATGCCAAAGTTCGCGAAGAATTCGGGGAAGGTCGGCCGAGCCTTGGCGCGAAACTCGGCGAACGGCAGGGCCTCGCCTAAGTACTCGACGAGCGAGCGGTGGAAGGCCTCTAGGAACGCCTGACGCGATACGACCAGCGTGTCGTCGAAATCAAAGACGGCCACCCGTCGGTCTTGCCGGCGCGCCAGGGCCCGCTGCTCCTCGGCAATGACGTCTTCCAGCGAGGCTTCGTGAAACTTCACCAAACCACCGCTCAAACGCAGAGAAAGGTCACGGTTGGCCGCAGCATGGAAATTGGCGGTGTTGAAATCGAGTTTCGGCCATTTCGCCAGGAACTCTTCCAGCGGCGCGCGCGTCACGACCTCGAAATGCTCAAAGCCTTCGGCGTTCGCCGCCTCGGCTTTTGGCGCCGGCAATTCGACGACGGCGACCCGCGCGCCGCTCGCCAGCATGACCGGGTCGCGGAGCTTGAAGCTCGCGATCGGTCGACCGTTGATGAAGGCCTCGGACAAAAGATCGGCGAACGAGGAGAACTCCAACCGATAGCGTTCGTAGGTGGCCAGGTCGGCGACCCGGTAACAGACATGGTCGACTTCGGCTAGGTCGCCGCCGACACCCAGGCCGCGCAGCTCGCCCAAGAGCGGCTCGATGAAGGCGGCAGCCCGAGCCTGAAACGAAGGCGAGGAGATCACGGCCGAGGTCCTTTCCCAAGTGGCGAAGGCTAAATTCGCCTACGTTCTACCCGATTTATGCGATTTCCACTCAAGCTTTTGGGCTATTTTGCCGATAAGCCAACCGCTCGACCCAATCTAGAGAAAGCTGGTATCATTGTAACCATTGGTACCAAAAGCGTTTTACCCCTTTGTCCCAGTTAGCATGCAAGGATGCCCTAGAATGGCGATGCGTCGCGGCGGCTTGGCCGCACTTTTAGTTTTCGCGGGCGCGAGCGGCTGCCGGACACCCGGCAGCATGGGCTCGCAGCTCAACGACACCGAAGTGCGCAACTTCGAGGACGAGCTCGGCATGAAGCCGGGCGTCGGTTTCGACGGCGTGCTGGAAGACGTGCGCGGCACGTGCACCGATAACGACGGCTTGGACCCAGGCGGCAATTCGCAGGAAGCGATCTATTCCATAAAGCTCGTCGAGAGTCACAAAGAACTCCTCGGGCAACTCGGCATCTCGTCGGCATCCCAAGTGAAAGCCGCGATCCCGGACGACAACCTCGAAGCGTCCCGCAAAACCAAGTTCGCCATGGGTAACACCTTTTCGATCAACCGGTATTCGGTCTTTCTGCTCGTCTCGGCGCGGATCCGCAACGAAACGACAAACCTAAAGAATCTGCGCATCAAGGATTCGGTCAAGGCGCAGCTCGCCGCCAATCCCGAGCAAGGTCTCAACCAGTTTCGCGCCCAATGCGGCGACTCGTTCATGTCGGCCTTTTCGACCGGCGGCGAGTACCAAGCCGTCATCGAGATCCGCACCGACACCGACGAAGCGACGACCAACCTGAAGAACGGCTACTCTTCGCGCTTTAGCGCCGGCGCCGCCACCGGCGGCACCTCTTCCGAAATCGAAGCGGGAATCACCGCCATGACGTCCAACCGCGACGTCCGCATTTGGACCTATCAACGCGGAGGAGCCGGCGAATCGGAAGTCGGCTTGGTCGCCAACGTTCAAGACATGATGGCGAGACTCAAACGTCTCGCGGACTCCGCCCGCCAAGGTCAAAATCCTCGTCCCTTGACCGCAACGTTCGCGGACTACTTTACCCTGGCGCTGCCGCTCCCTGACTCCTATCGGGACCGCTTGAACGCCGCCAAGGACGTCATCGAAAACCTGGCATCCGCGCAAACCGCGCTGCTCGACCTCCAAGCCAACCTCGACTACGTCGTTACCCAGCCCGCCGCCTTCGTCGGTGTCGACGCCGCCAAACTCAAGCAAATCCGCGACGTCAAACGCCAGATCGAAGACAGCATGAAGAAGATCAGGGACCGGGGCCGCGCCTGCGCCGCGAACTACGCCACTTGCTTGATGGTGGAAAACGTCGCACCTCCCGCGATCGACGTGCCGCGCCGCAAGCCCACCATCGAATCGCTGGCGCAGCAGTCGGTGAAGATCAAGACGAAGCTGCACTTCTTCAACGTCAACGACTTGTACGACGGCTGGTTCAACCCGCCGGAGTGCTACCTCGAGATCCGGGCCGGCGGTAACGGCGACACCAACTTCATCCCCATTCGCCGCACCGAAACGGACTACGGCGAGCCGCGGTGCAGCAAGCTCGGCACCGAGATTACCATTCCGATCGCCATCATCAAAGATGCGTACGCCAACCTCGGCGTGCCGCTCGACAAAGGCTGGATCGAAGTCGTCGCCTGGGAGGACGATCCGGTTTACGACGACTTGATCGGCTCGACCTGGGTCTACTTCAAGAGCTTGACCGACGGGGCACAGCTCAAAGGCATGAATACGAAGTTCATTAACATGGATGTTGGATTCGAAATCGAATACTAGAAGGAGCAGGTCATGGTTCTTGGTCGCAGCACACGCGCTAGAGCGACGGTGAGTCTGATCGTGGCAGCGGGCTTCTTCGCCTGTCGTACGACGAACGACTCCTCGGTGAAGGACACCGAAGTCCGCACTTTCGAAGGTGAACTTGGCATGAAGGCCGGCGTCGGCTACGAGACGATCTTCGAAGACGTCCGCGGCAACTGCGTCGAGTTCGACGGCATCGAGACCAACGGCACGGCGCAAACCGTGACTTACGACGTCAGCATGATCGAAAATCACCACGATCTCGGCACGTCGCTCAACGTCTCGAGCGCCGCTCAGGTGAAGGCCGCGATCCCGGACTCCCCGGCGACGGTCTCCGCCAAGACCAACTTCATGCTTGGCCATAGCTACACGCTGAACCGTTATTCGATCTACATCGTTGCCAAGGTCGAAGTCCGCAACGAAACGACGCAGCTGAAGAATCCGCGGATCTCCGCCAGTGTCCGGAGCGATCTTGCCACCGCCGTTCAAGACGCCGACGCGGTCGACCGCTTCCGCCTGAAATGCGGCGACTCCTTCCTCTCGGGTTACACCACCGGCGGCGAGTTCTTCGGCGTCATCGAGCTTTCGACCGACAATGAAGAGCAAAAGGCCGAGCTGAAGCGCGACGTCGAAGCGACCTTGGCCTTGAAGGACGTCGGCGAAGTGTCGACCCAGCAGACCTTCGAAGCCAAGCTTTCTAACGTCACAAAGAACAAGAAGCTGAAGATTTGGACTTATCAGCGCGGCGGCGCGGGCGCGGAGCAAGTTGGCTTGGTCGACACGCCGGAAGCGATGCTGGCTCGGATCAAGGCATTTCCGGGCTACGTAACCCAAGGTTCGAACGCGGCCAACTACACGGCGACCTTCAAAGACTATTTTACCCTCGACGTGCCGCTGCCGACCGCCTACCGCGACGCCCTGCTCAGCGCCCAAGACAACATGGGCGAGCTGGCCGGCATCGAATCGCAGCTGATCGACCGCCGTGGCGACATCGACTACGTCCTGGCGCACCCGAATTCATTCGAAGGCATGACGCCGGCTAAGTTGACGGAACTCGGCAAAGACAAAACGACCAATCAAACGTTGATGAAACGCATTTATACGACCGCGCGCGACTGCTACCGGAAGTTTCGGGAATGCAAA
>JAYWBY010000471.1:0-4170 GCA_043781115.1 Pseudomonadota bacterium | reverse complement strand
GACTCTTTTTGGGACCAAAGGGTCCTCGAGTTGTTGTTCGTTCCACAGGCAATGAGCTACCATTCCGCGTATTTGCTTGGGCAGGCGCCGGCTCATTTCGCCCAGAGCCGTTTCTCGCCTTGCCAAAACACCAGCCGGACTTATTCTTACCCCTACTCAGGAGCCGCGAACGCGGACTGGTGCCTACACCCTTTGGGGATTCTTTGATGACAAACGTCTTTTCGCGCCGCTTGGCGGCTCTCGGTCTCGTCTCCGTCATGGCCTTGCCGCTGTTGGCCGGCTGCGGCGTGCAGTCCATTCCACAGCAAAAAAACGCCGTTGATGCGACCTTGGCCGAGGTAACCAACCAATACAAGCGCCGCGCCGACTTGGTGCCGAACTTGGTCGCCACCGTCAAAGGTTACGCGACGCACGAAAACGAGACCCTAGTTGCCGTCACCGAAGCTCGTTCTAAGGCGTCGAGCATCACCATCGACCCGTCGAAGGCGAGCCCCGAACAACTGAAGCAGTATCAAGACGCTCAAGGGTCGCTCAGCCAAGCGCTCGGGCGGCTCATGGTTGTCTCCGAGAAGTACCCGGAGCTGAAGGCGGACCAAGGATTCCGCGACTTGCAAGCTCAGCTTGAGGGCTCGGAAAACCGCATCACGGTCGCCCGTCAACGCAACATCCAGTCGATCCAGGGCTTCAATGACCTGATTTCCGTGCCGCCGACGAGCTGGACTAACACCTTCTTCTACCACTACGACAAGATGCCGCAGTGGACCGTCAGCGACGAAGAGAAGAAAGCCATCGAAGCTGCTCCCAAGGTGGAGTTTTGATCGCCGCGCTGCTGCTGCAAGCGGCCCTGGCCTTCGCTTCGCCGCAGGCCGCGGCCGCCGAGTTCGTCGTGCCAGCGCTCGCGGGCGCCGTGGTCGACGAGGCCAATATCCTCAGCACCGAAACCGAGTCGCTGCTCGGTCGCGCGCTAACGGAGCATTGGCGGGCCGGCGGCACCCAGATAGCCGTGCTGACCGTTCCCGATCTGCAAGGCGTGTCGCTCGAGGAAGCCTCGCTCAAGGTCGTCGAAAAGTGGAAGCTCGGCACCGCCAAAGCGGACAACGGCGTGTTGCTGTTCGTCGCCAAAGCCGAACGTTCGGCGCGCATCGAAGTCGGTCAAGGCGTCGAGGGCGTGCTGCCTGACGCCTATGCCCGGCGCATCATCGACGACGTCTTGGTTCCCCATTTCAAAAAGGGCGAATACGACGAGGGCATCATCAGCGCCGCCGTCGCCATAACCCAGCGCACGGATCCGAACATGCCGCTGGCGATCGGCACGCCGCCACCTTCCAACGTCGACACCAGCAACGACGACGGCAGGTATAGCTGGGGCCAATTGCTCCTCTTCCTCGTCATCTTGATCTTCGTGTTCGCGTCCTCCCGGAGGCGACGCTCCAGCTTCTGGTGGGGCGGCGGCGGGGGATTCGGAGGCGGAGGATTCGGCGGCGGCGGCGGCGGGTTTTCGGGCGGCGGTGGCGGATTCTCAGGTGGGGGCGCGTCAGGCAAATGGTAACAACGAATTCAAACGAAATTCCTCCCTGGGCGAAAAACCACTTGAGCGCCGACTCCAAGGCGACGGTGGAAGCCGCGGTTCAGCGCGGAGAACGGCAAACCAGCGGTGAAATCGTGCCGATGGTGGTTCGGCGATCGTCGGTGCGAGGGCATGTCCTGCCGCTCACGGCGTCACTCGTTTTGCTCGTAATTTTAGAACTTCTTTTCACCTTTTCGCCGCCGTGGGCGCACCATGCTTGGTGGGCCTTGCTGGCGGCCGCGGTCATCGCCGTGCTGATTTCGCCGGCCGTATTCTTGCTCCGCTGGTTGACTCCGGCAAAGGACCTCGAGGCGCAAGTTCTCCAACGCGCCGTCGTCGAGTTTTATCATGCGGGTTTGAATCAAACGGCCGGCTCGACCGGGATTTTGCTGTTCGTCTCGTTGGCAGAACGTCGAGCCGTCGTGCTCGCCGACAAGGCCATCGCCGCGAAGCTCGGACCTGAAACCTGGAAGACGGTCGTCGACCAAGTCATCGCCGGCATCAAGGCCGGCGACTTAGGCCGCGGTCTGGTCTCCGCAATCGATGACTGCGCCAAGATCCTCGCGGCGCATTTTCCCGTGCTTCCCAACGACCAGAATGAACTCGGCGACGGCCTGATCATCAAGGAATGATCGGTATCATTCCGGCACCCGAAGACTTGGTAAAAGCACAAAAGTATACCAATAAGCCCTGAATATCTAAGGGCTTACTTTTCTAACATCTTGATTTAGCTACGCTTCTCCCAGAAAGGAGGTCGGTGGCTCCGATTTTGCTTTTAGTGGTTGGGAAATTTTTGCCAGAACCCACGATTACGTATTAGAACAGGCGGTCCTTTATATGACCCATTGCAAAGGGGAGTTCATGAACATCGCACGGAAACCACGGAATCTTGTCATGGCCCTCGCGGCCTTCGCGTTGAGCTCGACGCTCGTCGCGGCGCCCTCGAACCAACAACTGACGATCGCCACCAGCCAAGAATTCGAGTCGCTCAACCCGCTCATCTTGACGATGTCGACCTCGGTCTACTTGTCGCTGATGGTCGACCGCCCGCTCGCGGAAATCGACGCCGACTGGAACTGGGTGTGCGACCTTTGCGACAAACTGCCGTCGCTCGAGAATGGCATGGCGAAGATCTTCGACGACAAGGGCGTCAAGAAACTCAGCGCCGAGTGGCACCTGAAGCCGGGCCTGAAATGGGGCGACGGCAAGCCGCTCACCGGCAACGACTTCAAACTCGCCTGGGAAATCGGTAAATCGCCGAACGTCTCCGTCGGTTCGAAAGACACCTATGACCGCATGGAAGACGTCGTCGTCGACGCCAAAGACCCGTCGAAGTTCACGGTCATCTTCAAAGAGCCGCGCTACGACTTCTACCAGCTCTCGATCAATCCGCTGCCGTCCCACATCGAAGCCCCGATCTGGGCCAAGACGAAAGACGCGAACGGCGCTTACGAGAAGCAAACCGCTTACACGACCGACCCGACCAACGCCGGCCTCTATAACGGCCCGTACCTAGTTTCCGAGATCAAACTCGGTAGCCACGTCGTCGTGAAGAAGAACCCGAACTTCGTCGGCAAAGCCGCCGAAATCGAAAAGATCATCGTCAAACTCATCCCGAACACCCAGACCATCGAAGCCGCGCTCCTCTCGGGCGAAGTCGACATGGTCGGCGAAGTCGGCGTGACGTTCGACCAAGCGGTCGAATTCGAAAAACGCATGGCGAAAGACCCGGCGAACAAAGACAAGTTCAAGACCCTCTTCCGTGACGGCTTGATCTACGAACACATCGACTTGAACCTCCGCAACCCGATCTTGGCCGACCTCACCGTCCGGAAAGCCCTCTCGTATGGCTTGGACAAGAAGAAGTTGACCCAGGCCCTCTTCGCCGGCAAACAAGCCCCGGCCGTTTCGAACTTCCACCCGCTCGACGCCTACTTCACCGACAACGTCGCCAAGTACGACTTCGACGCGAAGAAGGCGGCCGAGCTCCTCGACAAAGCCGGTTGGAAAGTTGGAGCAGGCGGCTTCCGTTTCAAAGACGGCAAGAAGCTCGAGCTCAACATCATGACGACCGCCGGAAACAAGACCCGCGAACTCGTCGAGCAGTTCCTCCAAGCCGAATACAAGAAACTCGGCATCGAAGTGACCATCAAGAACGAGCCGGCGCGCGTTTTCTTCGGCGAGACCGTCCACAAAGCGCTCTACCCCGCCATGGCGATGTACGCTTGGACGTCGGCTCCGGACAGCCCGCCGCGTTCGACTCTCCACTCGAAAGAGATCCCCACCAAAGAAAACGGCTGGGCTGGTCAAAACTCGGGCGGCTGGAGCAACAAGCGCGTCGACGAGATCCTCGAAGCCGTCTTCAAGGAATTCGACATCAGCAAACGCAAAGTGCTGATGGCTGAACTCCAAAAGATCTACACGGATGAAATCCCGACCCTGCCGCTCTACCTGCGCTCGGAAATCGTGATCATCCCGGCGAAACTGGCGAACTTCAAAGTCACCGGTCACCAGTTCTACTCGACGCTCGCCGTTGAAAACTGGACCCTGGGCGCCGCGGCGCACTGAGCTCCATACTAATTGGTAAGTGAAGAGGAAGGCTC
>JAYWBY010000470.1:0-11336 GCA_043781115.1 Pseudomonadota bacterium | reverse complement strand
GAACGGTGAGCACTCCGGCGTCGAAGGTTGCGGCGACGGCGTCTTTGGTGGCTTTGTCGGTGATCTTGAGCCCGAGAATTTGCGTGCCCGTCAGCGCCACCGGATAGGTGAGGCCCGGGCCAAGGTCGGCGGTGTAATCGAAGCGAATCGAGGCGCCGTCGTCCGGGGCGTTCGTGAACGTCACGTCGCCCGCGGCGTTCACCGTGAAGGCGCTAACGTTGGCGGCATTGACCTGGGCGGTGACACTGCCCGCCTTCGGTTTCTGGCCGAGGGTGAAGGTCTTCGGCAGAGCGCCGCCGGTGCGGTACGAGACTTTGATGGTCGCGTCGGCCGGCGGTGCCGAGGTGAACACCAGGTTTTGGCCAACGATGTTGAAGCTGTTACTTGCCGCCATCGCGCCTTGAACCATGACTTGCAGCGTATTCATGACCGGCGTCGCGCCGAGCGGGAACGAGGTCATGATCGGCGTGGCGCCAACGTTGTAGTCCGCCCGCACGGTCGCCCCTGCGGCGGGCACTGGTGAGAACGTCACGACTTGCCCGGCGAGGGTATAGCCAGAGGTTTGGAGGACATTGTTGACGTACATTTTAAGGGAGCCAGCATCGGGCGTCGCTTGGAGGGCGAAGTCCGCGGTAAGGATTTCCGCCACGTCCGACGAAATCTTCTGCAACGTCGAGGTGAAGTCAGCGTCGCAGATGCTGCCAAACGTGCCGCCGCTGCGGGCGACGGCGTCGGCGTATTGGGTAGCGGGATTTTCACCCGTCGTGCAAGCGGTCTTGGGCACGGCCGGATTCCAGAAGATACCGTAGACGCGCGCCGCGGTCTTCAACGGCCGATTTAGAGTGCCGCTAAGGTAGTTTAGGAGGTAGTCGACATTGTTGTAGGCCTGTCCGGGGCAATCCCCGCCATTGGCGCTACAGTTGTCTTCGTCGCTCACGATCAAGACGGCGATCTTGGAGTTGGCGCGAACCCACGGGGTCTTGGCGCATTTGAGACCTTCGACCGCCATCAAGATGCCGCGCTCGTTGCCGGAGCCCGTGATGCCGGCGTCGATGGCGCTCAGAAAGGCGGCGTCGGCATTGGCGTCGCCGCGGCTGATAATGGCGCGCGAGCAAGTGGTAGCCGGCAGCACCGCGGGATTGGAGCCAGGGTCGGTCGTGACGACGTTGATGCGCCAGTCCCGATCCTTGATCTGTGACAAGAGGGCGGGGAGCTTTGCTTTGAGCTTGTCTTGTTCTTCTTTCATCGAACCCGACGTGTCGATGACGACTTGAATGTCGAGCAGCCCGCTATCCGTTTGGTGGAAGGTCTGCGACTTCGACATCCCGGCTGCGCCTTGTTTGAAGAGATTGGTCGAGAGCGGGCGGTCGATTTGCGCGACGGAGAGCTGTTTGGCCTCGTACTGCTCGCCAAGGGTAACGTCTTGTTCCAAAGAGTTGATGGCCGGCTCGAAACTCACTTCGTTCGAGAGCACGTCCTTGATCATGAAACTTTGAGAGACGACGCCCGATTGCTTGACCGGAACGTCTTGGCCGGTGACAGGGTCCTTCGCGGCCGGTCGCGGCGCCGCAGCCGCGGCCGGATCCTTGGCGGCGACCTTCGCTATGTCTTTCTTCTTGTTCGCGTCGCTGCTCGTTCCCGCGGTCGGACCGCCGAAGTTGGCGCCGTCGCCGCACGCGACAAGGGTCAGAGCTAGGGTGGCACTGAGGAGGCGGCCAAAATTCATTTACGGGACCTCTATCTGAAGACATTGGCGTACAAGAGACGACTTCGGAAAATCGACGCGTTTCTTGAGAAACGACGATTTCCTCAGTGCCGAGGCAAAGTTGGCGCGCTAAATTGGGCTCTAGGCCGCAGGCACTAGTGGCGAAACTCAGCGAAAAACCAGTATTGCTTGCTATACCGCCCGGACCGCGACGCCTCAGTGAGCGAAGGCTTCCAAGTCGTCGCGATCGCTGACGTCGATCCAATCGGTGACCGAGTTGCTGACGTAGGCGAGGTCGTTTGAAATCAAGCGCAAATAGTCGAGCAGCATTAGAGCGTCGCGCTGCTGCTTCGGCAAACTTTCGAGGCCCGACTCTGCCGCCAACTGGCTGTCGGCGAACAGCATGCTCGTCACGCCACGACCCGACTTGGTGTCGTAGGTGCCGGTCTTCGGAGACTGGGGTTTGTAGAACGTGAAGAGCTCGTTGACGGCGTCGAACTCCGTCTTGCCTTCGTCGCCTTCGAGCGGCAGGGCAGCCCGGATGTCCTTGTTGGCGAGATCGGTTTTGAGGTGCGTGATCGCCTTCACCAGGTCATCGTAGCGGCGCGAGCTCTCGGTGACTTCAGCGTCCAGTTGTTTTTGGCGCTCGGCCGAAACGGTCTCTTCCGAGAGCAGTTGGTCGTAAAGTTTGAAAGCTCCATTGAGGAAGACGTCGCCGCGGCTCTCCACCGCTTCCAAGTCGTCGATCAGCGTCTTTTGCCAGTCGTCGCCTGCGGACGGCGACGCTTCCAGACTCACCGGTTGAACGGCGGCAACCGGAGCCGGTGCCGGCTCCGGCGTGGCGGTGACGCAACCAAAGGTCAAGAGGGCGACCGGGACACAAAGCCGAACAAGCGCGGACGATTTCATGCGAATCCCTTTAGTGCCAAAAGACTTGTCTCATAAGTATAAACCGCTGCTATAGAATTTAACAGGCGGGCTTCTCGATCGAATTCATTGCGGAATTCGGCTATTTGGCGGCGAGAAAGCGGTTGAGCAGGGCGGCGACCGGCGCGGGGTCGTCGAGATGGAGGTGGTGGCCGCCTGGCAGCTCGTGCAGGGCGCAGTCTTCTATCGCCTGGCGGAACCTTTCGAACAGCACCGAGTCGCTGGCCAAGAGGCCTTTCTCGGCGCGCACAATCATCGTCTGGCAGCGAATGCGCTTCAGGAAAGCCAAAGCTTGAGGTTCTGTGAGTCGTAGGGCGCTCGGCAACTTCAGCCGCGGATCGCTCGACCAAGTGAGATGGCCGTCGACGGTCTTCAGGCCGCGGCGCACCACGGGCAAGATCGACTTAGGGTCCGCGAAGTCCCCCGCCTCGGCGCGAGCGCGCAAAGCCTCGGCTTCCGTCTTGTATAGGGGTAGTCGCTTGGTCTTCAGTCTCACGCTCGCCGCCAAATGCACGGCAAGGCGCTCGCCTGCCTCCTCCGCCGGCGCAGTCAGCGGGCCGATTCCTTCCAGCAACGCCAGCGCGTCGATGCGCTCGGGGAAGGTGCCGGCGGCCATGCTTGCCACCGCGGCGCCGAGCGAATGTCCGACCAAGGAAAAGCGCTGCCAACCCAAGGCGTCGGCCGCCCGAAAGACGTCGCGCACCCAGTCGGTGAACGGATAACTGGCGTCCGGCGACCGGTGCTCCGATTTGCCGTGGCCGGGAAGGTCCAACGCGACGAAGCGTAGCCCGGGCTGCAACAGCTCGGTCAACGGAAGAAACGAGGCGGCGTTGTCGAGCCAGCCGTGCAACGCCAAAACGGGCTTGCCGGTCTTTGGGCCGAACGCCAACCCGGCGAGCTTCGGGTGTTCGGCGCTGACGATGAGCTCTTCCGGAGCGCCAAGACCGCGCATGCCTTAATTCAGGCCCGACGCGCCGAGCGACGATTTGATCGTGGTGACGAAGTCGCCCATGTCGAAAGGCTTGTTGAACAAACCGACGGCGCCGCGACGGATCGCGTCTTCCGCCGTGACGTCGTCGTAGCCCGTTATGAAGAAGAGCGGCACGCTCGGGTTGTGCTTACGCAGGGAGTCGAGCAGTTCTAAGCCGTTGCCATTCGGCATGCGGATGTCCGAAACGACCGCCAGAACTGGCTCCTTCGCCGCTAAGATTCGGATCGCGTCGAAACCGCAGTTGGCGTTTCGGGTCGTGTAACCAGCCGAGGCCAACATCGCATCGACGGCGGCGCAAATGTCTTGATCGTCGTCGACGACGAGGATGTAACCCGGTGCTTGTTTACCGTTTCCTTCTCTCGTCTTACCGCCGAGGCGGTCGGTCAGCATGGCGCCGGCGTCGTCGCCCGCGGCGTCGATCTCTTCGGTCAGCGCCAACAAGGCGCTCGGTCGAACCTGCAGCGCCAGGGAGATGCGCCAAATGCTGTTAAGGGTGGCGTTCTTGATGCCGCGTTCGATTTGGCTCATATAGCTTCGGTCGAGTTGCGCGCGGTCGGCTAGCGACTCTTGCGAAAAACCGAGTTTGTTGCGGTAGAAGCGCACGGCTTTGCCAAACGCTTTCATCACTGCAACATATTTTGTGTGCTTACCGGCCATACGGACAACCTACGATTCTATAAGTGGAGCGGTCCATCGATCTTCATTTGGATCGAAAGAAGGACCCGAACAATTTCGGTCTATAAGTCTCTATCGTCTGGTCCGGGCCAAATATTAGAACGACTTTATAATACAGTTATTACAGAGATTTAGAATACTAAATTTAACTGGGAGTTCATTTTTTGGGGGATTTGGGTCGGGCGTTCAGACTTCCAGCGCTCGCCAGAGGTCGGCTTCGCTCCAGGTCGTTATCCCGAGCTGGCGGGCCTTTTTCATTTTCGAGGACTCGGAGGTGGGGTCGTCGGTAATCACCGCAAAGGTCGTCTTCGAAACCGAGGACGCCACTTTGCCGCCCGCGGCTTTGATCGCCTTCTCGACTTCTGCACGCGGACGGGTAAGCGCCCCGGTGATCACGAGCACCCTCCCGCTGAGCGGTCCGTCGCGGTTGCCGCCCGTGGCGGCGGCGGGTTTGACGCCGGCCTTCAGCAAGTCGTCGATCCAAGCGGCGCGTGCAGCCAAGCCCTCTACGACCTGCTCCGCCGTCTTCTCGGCGAAGCCCTCGACCTCGACGATCTCGGCGGCCGTGGCGGCCCTGAGCCGGACGAGCGTTGGGAATTCGTCGAGCAGCTTCTCCCACGTCGTCAGCCCGGCGCCTTCGATGCCGAGGCCGGCGAGAAAACGCGCCAGAGGCAAGGTCCGGCTCTTGGCGATGTTGCCTACGAGCTTCTTCGCCATCTTCTCTTTGGTCTGGGGAATTTTGTAGAAGTCTTCCATCGTCAGCCGGTAGAGGTCCGCCATCGTGGCGACCAGTCCGAGCTCCATCAGCGGCGCTAGGCGTTTGTCGCTCAAATCGTCGATTTCGGCCATGCGTATCCAGTTGAGCACGGCGCCGGAAAGCTGCGCCGGGCAACCGGTTTCGTTCGAGCACTTCAGCCGGACGTCGTCGAACTCCAGCGTGGTCGAGCACGACGGGCATTTTTTCGGCCACGAGAAACCGCCAGGAGCCGCGTCGACGACGGACAGGAATTTCGGGATCACTTCTCCGGAGCGCACGATCTCGATCAAGTCGCCGGCCTTCAAGTTGAACGCCTTGACGTGGGCGGCGTTGTGCAACGTCACGTTGGTGATCTCGGCGCCGCTGAGCGTCACCGGTTGGATGACGGCGACCGGCGTCACGATGCCGAGGCGGGACGTCGCCCAGTTGACGCTCTGGATCTTCGACTGCGCTGTTTCGCCCTGCCATTTGAACGACATCTTGTAACGCGGGTGGTGCGACGTGTTGCCGAGCGCGCGCTGCTTCGCCAAGCTGTCGTAGCTGAAGACGGCGCCGTCGATCAACACTTCGTCCGCTTCCATCAGCTCCTTGACGTATTCGAGGTAGCTCGCGACCTCCTCCTGGCCTTTGAGCTTCTTTGGGTAGGGGAGTTTGAAGCCTTGTTTTCCGAGCCAAGCGAGCTGCTCTTCCTCGGTCTTGAAACCGAGCGCGTCGTCTTGGTCTAAGACGTTGAAGGCGAAGTAGGTAAAGTGGCGGGCCAGCTCGATGTGGGTCTTCCGGCCGAGTAGCCCCGCCACGATGTTGCGTGGGCTCGTCGGACGTTCGAGGCCTAAGGCGATCATCTTCTCCGAGAGCTTGAGAAACTGCGGCTCGGTGCAAAGCAGCTCGCCGCGGACCTCTAGGGCGCCCGTGGCTTTGATTTTCGGCAAGACGTCTGCCACCCAGCGGGCTTTGGTCGTGACGTCTTCGCCGACCGAACCGTTGCCCCGAGTCTTGGCGAGTTCGAGCGTGCCGTCGCGATAGACCAAGCTGACGCTGACGCCGTCCACTTTGACGGTCCCGACGACCGGTTCCGCGTCGACCCAGCGCGCCAATTCTTCCGCGTCGTAGGTCTTCTGCAAGCTCAGCATCGGCTCTGAATGACGCACCTTCGGCGAATCGCTTTTCGCGTCGGTGCCGACCAAGCTCAGTGCCGGATGGTCGGGCGCCAAGGCCTTCAACTCTTTTTCCAACGCATCGTACGCGGCGTCGCTGACCTTCGGTTTGCCCGAATAATAAAGCGCCTTGTGCATCAAGATCTGTTCGGCTAGTTCCGTGACCCGTGGGGCGTCATAGCTCCGGCTCTTCATCGCTCTTACTCCGATTCGACCAGCAGCCGCGCGCGGCGCCGCCAAATGCACGCGGTTTCCTTGGCGATCCGGTCTGGATTCGACAAAAGCCGTTCCTCGGCGAAGATCAAGGAGAAGCCGGGAAGCAGCAAATGCGACAGCTCGGTCATCGAAATGCCGAACGGCGGGCCCTCGCTCTCGGGGATGCGCACTTCGGTGAACGGGATGGTGAGAAAGACGCCGTCCGGAGCTAGGTGGTCGAACGATGCACGCACGTAGGCGCGCCTGAGCTCCTTGGGCAGCGCGCAAAGCATGGCCCGATCAAAGATCGCTTGAAAACGTCCGCGCCAACCATCGTTGACCTTCAAGGCGTCTTGCACAGTGAGCGTCAGATTCCCGACGTCGGCATAGAGGGCGCGCGCTTCTTCGACGGCCTTTTCGGCCGCGTCGAAGGAGGTGACTACGTAGCCCCGGCGCGCCAAGGCGGCGCCGTTGTGCGCCCGTCCGGCCCCCGGCTCGAGCACGGAATTGCCGGGTTTCAGCAGGCTTTGGTCTTCCGCTTCTTCGATTAGCGCCTTTAACGCGGGATGCGGTCCACCTTGGTCCCAGCCGGTCTTGCCGGTCTCCCAGCGATCGCCCCAAAAGGCGGCGGCCAAGGGGCTCTGCGAGGCGTCTTCGTTAGTCATATAAGATACCGATATCAAAGTCTAAATTAGAGTTTCTGGCAACCTTCGCCGGCGATTATGACATAATTCAAGGCTCGTCAAAAGCAAACTGAGTTGGAGAAGGCCATGCGGATCAAATCGCAGACGCTAATTGGGGTTTTGGCGGCTTTTTTGACGCTACCTGGACCCGCGGCGCATGCGGAAGAACTGGCGAAGCTGGTGATCGGCGTCGTTCTGCCTGAGACCGGAGTCCAAGCGGCTTACGGCAAAGAAGCCGCCCGTGGTCTCGAACTCGCGATGGACGTCCTGAAGGAGAAAGACCCGGCCATGGCGCAACGCCTGACCGTCGTCCGGGGCGACGACCAGTCGACGGCCAAGGAAGCCCAAGCCGTCGCCGCCAAACTGATCGAGAAAGATCGCGTCCACGTCCTCATCGGCTCGATCGCTAGTGTTTCTACGGCAGCCGTCGCCGCCGAGGCGCGCAAGCGCAATTTGCCGCTGGTGACGCCGATCTCGACGTCGGCGGGCGTGACGCTCGGCGGCGGTGTTTATCGCAGCTGCTTCGATGAAGGCTTGGAAGGCGCCATTCTCGCCGAGTTCGCGCTGAAGACCCTCGCCATCAAGGAAGCCGCGACGCTGCGCGAAGACGGCGGTCAAACGCCGGCCTTTCTGGAACGTTTCGTCGAGGCTTTCAAAGCCGGCGGCGGCGCCATCAAAGGCCAAGAGACCTATGACCTGGCGACGGAAGACTTCAGCGTGCCGTTGAAAAAAATCGCCGCCTCCGGCGTCAAGTTCGTCGCCACGCCGGCCTCGTACCAAACCGCCGGCGCCATGATCCTGCAAGCGAAGAAATTGGCGCCGGGCGTCCACTTCCTCGGCTCCGACAGCTGGGACACCGTCGAGTTGACGAAAGCGGCGGGCGACGCTGCGGCCGGCCAATTCTTCGCCACGCACTTTGCTTTGGATGACGTCGACCCGGCAGTTGTGGAGTTTAACAAAGCCTTCCAACAAAAATTCGGCCGCGCGCCGGGCGCCATCGCCGCTTTAACCTACGACGCCTTCAACTTGGTCGTCGACTCGTTTCGGCGGGCGCGCACCAATCTCAAAGCGCCGCTCTCCGCCGCGATCGGCAAGACCAAGAATTTGGTCGGCGTCACGGGAGTCCTGTCGTTCACCGACGGCGGCGAGTATTTGAAGGCCGGCGTGATCAAGGAAACTCTGGCTTCCGGTTCCAAATTCAAGATGCGCGTCATGCCGCTCGCCAAGGCCGACGGCAAAGACGCGAAGTCCCAAGCAAAAGGCCACTGAAAACCCTTGCCGACGTCCGACACCATAACCGACGCGGTTCGCTGGCTCTACGAGCGGCATCCGTACCCTCATTACCCGTTGCTGGCTCGTCCGCGCTGGCAAGAGGGTTACCTGGCTAGCCCGGCTTTCGCCGCGCGCTTAGCCACCGACTTGGTGGGCGTCGCCCCGTCCGACGGTGCCACGGTGCTCATCGCCGGTGGCGGCGAGATTTTGCCGTACGTAATTCGTCGTCTCGAACCGTCGACGCGGCGCGTGATCAGTATCGATCTGTCGGCGACGAGCGTTCGACGCGCCAAGCTCCGCATCGCGCTTGCCTTCGGCAAAGCCGAACTTCGTCGTGGCGACATCAATGACTATCTCGCCGCGGGCGAGCCCGGGCAAGTTTTCGCTCACGTCGACGCCTACGGAGTGCTGCACCATCTTCCGAACCCGAGTCAAACGCTCAAGCTCTTGTCCCAGCGCTTGGCCCCCGGCGGCACCGGGCGTTTGATGGTTTACAATCGCCCGGCCCGGGACTGGATCTGGCAAGTTCAGCGCCTTTTCTCGCTCCTTGGCTACGGCTTGAGCGATGGCGAGGATCTGATCGCGGCACGCAGCTTTTTGAAATGCTTAGGCGAGCGTTTGCCGTCGCTCGGTCGGCGCTTGGCGCAAATAGGGCCGAAGACTTTGGCCAACGATGCGCGGTTCGCCGATACGTTCTTGCATCCGCGCGAGGCGCGTCTATCGCTCGCTGACTGGTTCGACTCGGTCGCCGCGGCGGGTCTCACGCCTTTTGGACTTTTCGACCGTTACGGCGAACTCGACGATTTGCCTAACCCGCTCTGGCGCATGCCGACTGCAGATGAACTCGAGGAGAGGGCGGCGGATTTCAGGTTCGAAAATAACCTCGAATTTTACGTAGTGAAGGCAAAGGGCGGGCGAGCGAAAGCCGCAGGCTTTGGCCTTGGTCTCGGCCTCGGCGCGGAAACCGCGCCCAAGGTCGGTGCTAGTTTGCCGCCAAAATCCTGGTTCACTTACAACGAAACGCGAGATATGTCGGCGGCGATGAAGTGGCGACTCTGGCGCGCGCATAGACGGTGGACGCTGACCGGCAAAGCCGACGATTTATCGAAAGTCATCGCAAGTTTGCCGGTGGCAACAGCGATGAGATTAGCGCGTTTGGGTGCGGTGCTGCCGGGGCAGATTCGGGATGAGGGCTTAAGAGCGAAGCTTTTGGCGCCGCTTGCGGAGAAGATGGAAGCGCCGGAGGGAAGGGGAGAGGAAGAAGCCGTGTCGTTGGCGCGGAGCCGGGCGGCGGATTTGGTGAAGGATGAGTTGGTGAACAGGGGCAGGCTGACGGTGGCGAGGTTTGGGGCATGTGTGGAGAGGTTGAATAGGGTGCAGAGGTAGAGGTAGATCGCGGACGCGGTCCCTCGGTGTCGCACGCTTCGCGTCTGATCCGCTGTTACCCCTTCAACGCCGCCGCAATCGCCCCCGCCGAAAGCTTCGGCGAACCTTTGCCCTCATGCTCGGCAATACGGATCAGCTCGACCAATTTTTGATTTAGCGGAGCTTTCATCCCGTGTTCGCCGGCAAGCCTCACGACTTCACCGCAGAGTTGATCAATTTCGGTTTTCCGGTGGCGTTGCAAATCTTCCCACATCGAAGACCTGGCTTCAGGATCAATCTTGATCATGGCGTCGGCCAACCTCAAAAAGATCGCATCGGGCAATCTCATGACTTGAATCATTACCCAAAGCGGCGCTTTGATCATCGCGACGGGGCGGATGCCGACGCGATTCATGATGGTGAGCGCTTCGGACATCACGTCGGCAGCTATCATGCGGAAGGCGCGACGGCCCATTTGTTCGCGGACGGGAATGCCGGAAAGGGCGTTGACGGCGTTGTTGAGGTTGATCAGGAGCTTGCCCCATTGGACGCCTTGGATGTCGGTCGTTGCTTCGGCGGGGATGCCAGCCGAGCGCAAGGCGGCGAGAAGCGTCGCCTCTTGGTCGCTGTCGCCGTGTTCGATGGTGACGTTGCCACTTGTACCGCGGTGAAACGTCGCCTTCGGTTTGCGGAGCACATTGAACGGGACCATCGCGGCGAGTGTACGGTGGTCGGGCAAGCCGGAGCGCAGCACCGACGCGTTGCGTACGCCGTTTTGAAAGCTCACGACCAAGGCGCCGGGTTTCAAATGATGCTTCAGCAGCGTCGCGGCCTCGGCGGTGTCGGAACTTTTTACCGAAACGAGCACGACGTCGACGGTTTCCAGGGCTTCGGCGGAGAGAGCGACCCTGATTTGAGACGAGTCGAGTTGGCGGAAATAGCCGTCGCAGTCGGTGATCGTCAGTCCGTGTTCGGCGATTTCGGTCGCCAAAGCTTGGCGACCGATCAAAGTCACCGAGTGGCCTTTAGCCGCTAGCCGGCCGCCAACGTAGCAACCGATCGAGCCCGCGCCCATGATGCCGATGTGCATGCTGATCCTCAAATGGGGACGGGGACTTACCGGAGGTGCCTGACCCCATTATAGCAAATCGGGGCGGCGGGTAGCGGTGCGGCGGCGGGCTTCCTCTTGACGCCATTTGGCTATGGCTTGGTGGTCGCCGGAGAGGAGGACGGGGGGGACGGCGGCGCCGCGAAATTCCGGAGGACGAGTGTAGAGCGGGTGCTCCAGGCCGCCGGCGAAGCCCGAGGCAAAGGAGTCGAGGACGGCGCTGTCGGCGTGACCGAGCACCCCGGGCAGCAAGCGCAGGACGGAGTCGATGATCATCAAGGCGGGGAGTTCGCCTCCGGCCAGGACGAAGTCGCCTGCCGAGACTTCCTCGTCGACGTATTGGTCGATGAAGCGCTGGTCGACGCCGGCAAAGCGGCCGGCGATGATCAAGAGCGGGCGAGGGTCGGCGGCGTGGCGCGCGGCGTCGGCTTGCAGCCACGGTTTGCCGGCTGGGCTCGTCAGGAGAATCCGAGGCCTAACCGGCAACGCATCGATGGCGGCCGC
>JAYWBY010000469.1:0-11337 GCA_043781115.1 Pseudomonadota bacterium | reverse complement strand
CGGAAGCCTTACACCATCACTTACCGGGAAGACGCCACCGGTGAGATGAAGACGATTCATCGGACGCCGCCGCCGAAGCTCCACGAGGCTTTGCCGACCGACATCGTAGAATTGAATCATAAGAAGAGCGACGACTTCAAAGTCGGCGACGACGCCGAGGTCGCCTACATCAACCCGCGTCATCCCAACACCTTGCAGCTGAAAAACAGCGACGGCCAGACGACCTTCGTCGAATACTACGACGTCGATTTGAAGGAAGAAGTGGCACCGCGCGAAGGCGTCGACCCGCGCGACCGGCCGGTCAACAATCGGTACCTGTTGTGGCCTTGACAGGCGCCAGACCGATCTTACTGTTTCTTTAACAGGAGGTCGGGGATGCTGCTTTTCATTGGTTCGTGGAAAAAAATCGTCGAATCCGTCGGCCGTCAAGACGCAGACACCCGTTTTGCCTTGGAAGAAAAGCCGGATCGCTACGTACTGCGCGCGCTGCTATCCGGGACGCTACTGAACGGTTGGCTGGTCACGAGCGAGGAGGGGTCGCTTAAGCTCAAGGGCGAGAGTCAGTGGCAGGCCGGCGACGGCAAGCGCTTCGACTACGTCCGCTCGCACGTGCTCGACGAGAGCTTTAGCTTGCCCCCGGATGCCGACGGCTCAAAATTGAGCGCCGAGGCTGATGGCGCGGAATTGACCGTCACCATCCCTCGGCGTGTCACTGAAACCGCAGTCGTGGAACTTTAAGTGCCGCAGTATTTCTCGGAAGCGAACGCCGGTTCGGTTTCGTACTTCTCGAGGAAGATCTGGTCGATGGTCCAGCCGGTCAGGTGGCCGTCCTTGCCGTAGATCCGGGCGCGGAAGAACTGGTCGCCGTTCCGGTTCGGTCCACTGTCGTGGTAGACCTCCTCGAACTTGGCGCTCTTCTCGCCGCGGACCTGGTCGATCCTGACCGGTTCCCAAACGACTTTGCCGTTGTTGCAACGGTTCAGGCGCTCCAGTTCAACGGTCCGGTCCGAACTCTCAAAGAGGACCTTTAGCGGGATCTCGGAGCCGGCCTTGAACTGATGGTCGTCGTTCGCGAACTCGAAGGCGACCTCGGTGTGAAGTCCGGTCGGGTTCTTCACATAAGCTTCGAAGATCGTCGAGTCGTAGTCGGCGATGTCGCCCCAGCGATACTCTTCGCTCTCGGCTTGGTGGCGGAATTTGACGCCGTTGTCGCCGTCGGTACTCATGCACTCGTCGCGGTTGACGGTCTCGTCCTTCTGCGCCAAAAGCGTGCAGACGTCGTTGATGACCTGCGCCATGTTGCGAAGCTGGAAGTCCGAGAACCACGTCGGGATCGCCGGACTCCGCGAGCCGGAAACGCTGCGGCCCGAGTTGCCGACGAGCATGATGACTATGGCATCTTGGACGGGGACGTCCTGGCCCTTGCTGTCGGTCAAGACGACCACTTCCTTGTGCTGGGCGACCTGCAGGACTTTGCCGAAGATCGATTTGTCCTGGGGAATGACGTAGTGGGCGGCGAGGCGGATGTCGCTTTCTTCGTTACGCGTCTGCAGCTCGAGGCAGGCCGAGAGCGTCAAAGGGCAGTGGATGACCTCGATCCGCTTCGGCTTGTTGACCAAGTCGTCGCTCGGAACCGTCGCAAGCGGCAGGTAGGTCGCCGTATAGATTTGCGCCGATTCGTCCAAGGAGGCGAGCGCCAACCAGTTCTTGCCGTTGGCAGGGAACTTGGTCATGTCGATCTTCGGATTCTCTTTCTCGAAGACGATCTGCTCGCCGTTGTGCGCCGGATCCTGCCAGACGAAGCCCTCATTCAAGACCGAAACTAGCTCGCGGGCAAAAATGATCTGGACGTTGCGGCGCTGGGCCACGCCCTTCCTGTGCAATAGCGCCAGGTTTTCGACCATGTAAAATTGGTCTTCCGGGGTCTTCGGTTCGGCGAGCTTCAGGTCGGCAGCTTTGAACTGCGCCTGAAGGTACTTCGCGTACGCGTCGATCTGGACTTCGAGCAGCTGCGACTGGGCCTTGGCCGGGTCGAGTCCGAGCGTCTCGTACGTCATGCCGAACGCCGTCTGCGTCATCAGCGTGCCGCGGGCCACCGGTTGGTCCTCGGTGCCGATCGAGATGTAGTCGGACGTGGCGTTCTGCGGCGACAGCCGCGACTCCAGGAATCCGGCCGCCATCAGGTAGCGCACGGGGATGTTGGTCGCCTTGGACGCCTTCAGGAACGCGGCCTCCGCGCTTCCGACCTTGGCGCCGCCGCCATGGCCGCCGCCCGATTTCTTGCCGCAACCAAAGGCCAGCAGCAACGCGGCTGCTCCGCCCGCAAATCCTAGAACAAGGGCAATGCGC
Organism: Pseudomonadota bacterium; assembly: GCA_043781115.1. GTDB lineage: Bacteria > Bdellovibrionota_B > Oligoflexia > Oligoflexales > CAIYRB01 > CAIYRB01. The sequence goes on along the minus strand of JAYWBY010000469.1, from coordinate 8,988 downwards.
CTCATCGTTCGTCCTCCCCGGTAACTATTTTATGGAATGAAGAAATAGGCTGGATGCTTTCTATTTTACCGCGAACAGAGCCGGGCACCAAATCTCGCTCCACCCCATTTAAAAGCCCTGGCCTCACGGCCAACTCCCTAACTTGATATGTAAATTTACCTCTTCTTAATCGAATCTTTATGGCCCCTGGCTACAACCGACTGGTCACGAAAAGCCCTTCTGGAGACTTATTTTTATGGGTTTTACCAAACGTTTTGCTCTCTTTAGTGCGGCCTCGGCCTTCACCGCCCTGGTCAACGGCTCGACCCCTACCCTCGCGGCCGACCTCAAAGGCACCGTCAAAGTCGATGGCTCCAGCACGGTCTTCCCGATCACGGAAGCCATGGCCGAAGAATTCCAAAAAGTGAACCACGGCATCAAAGTCACAGTCGGCGTCTCGGGCACCGGCGGTGGTTACAAAAAGTTCACCGTCGGCGAAATCGACGTAGCGGACGCCTCGCGGAGCATCAAACCCGACGAGCAACAAAAGTGCAAAGAGTCGAACATCGAGTTCATGGAACTGCCGATCGCCTATGACGGCATCACGATCGTCATCAATCCGAAGAACACCTTCGTCAACGAGCTCACCTTCGACCAGCTGAAGAAACTCTGGGAACCCGGCTCCAAGGTCGTCACGTGGAAAGACTTGAATGCCGCCTGGCCGGACCAAAAAATCAAACTCTACGGTCCCGGCTCCGACTCCGGCACCTTCGACTACTTCACGGAAGACGTCGTCGGCAAAGCCAAAGCTTCGCGCAGCGACTACACGTCGAGCGAAGACGACAACGTCCTCGTCAAAGGCGTCGAAGGCGACACCTACGCCCTCGGCTACTTCGGTTACGCCTATTTCAAGGAATCGAAGGGCAAACTCAAGGCAGTCGCCATCGACCACGGCAAAGGTGCCACCTTGCCCGACGACAAGGCGATCGCATCGGGGAGCTACCCGCTCTCCCGCCCGCTCTTCATCACGGTGAACAAGAAATCAGCCGAGCGTCCCGAAGTCGACGCCTTCGTCAAATACTACCTGAGCAACGCCAAGGAGCTCGCGCATTCGGTCGGTTACACGTCGCTACCTGACGCGATGTACTCCCAAGTCATGAAGCGCTACGAAGCCAAGCAAGTCGGCACCTGGCAAGCGTCGACTCACTGAGATGAGCGCCCAAAGGGTCAAAGCTGCGCGCCTCGAAGAAGCCGTCGTCCGGCGGCTCCTCTTCGTGTGCGCGGCGTTTTGTATCCTGATCACGGCGGGCATCGTCGTGGTGCTGCTCGGTGAGTCGATCGACTTTTTCCGCGAAGTGTCGCTGAAGGAGTTCCTCACCGGCACGGTGTGGACTCCGCTCTTCGAACCGCGCAGTTTCGGCGTCTTGCCGCTGATCTCGGGGACCTTCCTCATCACCTTTGGCGCGGCCGCGGTCGGCGTGCCGGCCGGCATCGCGATAGCCCTCTTCCTGAACGAGTATTCGCCCGAGTGGCTCCGCCACGTCATCAAGCCGGTCATGGAAATCCTCGCTGGCATTCCGACGGTCGTCTACGGTTACTTCGCCGTGACGACGATAACGCCGCTCCTTCGCGCCCGCATCGAAAACGTCGAGGTGTTCAACGCCGCGAGCGCCATGATCGTCGTCGGCATCATGATCCTGCCGATGGTGGCTTCGCTCTGCGACGACGCCATACGCGCCGTGCCGCGCTCACTGAAGGACGCGGGCTACGCTCTCGGCGCCACGACGTACGAAGTCTCGGTGCACGTCACGATGCCCGCGGCCCTGTCCGGAATCGTCGCCTCGTTCATCCTGGCCATCTCGCGCGCCTTCGGCGAAACGATGGCGGTGACCCTGGCCGCCGGTTCGACGCCGAATTTGACGCTCAACCCGTGGCAGAGCGTCCAGACTCTCACAGCTTACATCGTCCAAGTCAGCATGGGCGACACGCCCCACGGCACGATCGAATACAAGTCGATCTTCGCGGTGGGCTTGGTCCTGTTCGTCGTCACGATGGTCTTCAACATGGCGGCCTATCACTTGGTCAAACGCTTTCGGAGCAACTACGAATGAGCGTCGACGTCCTCACAGCCGCAACCTATTCCCGCTCCAAGACCAAGAAGGAGCCTATCGTGCGCGCCACCTGGAATCCCGCCGTGCATAGGCGGCGCCTGACGGGCCTCGTCTTCAAGAGCTTGACGTTCCTCGCCACGCTGTCCGGAATCATCATCCTGATCTATCTCCTGCGCAACATCGCGGGCGACGGCTGGGATCACGTCAGCTTCGACTTCATCAACAACTTCCCGTCGCGCTTCGCCGAGAAGGCGGGGATCAAGGCCGCCCTCTGGGGTTCGGTCTACTTGACTGGGCTCACGGCGCTCTTCGCGGTTCCCGTCGGCCTCGGCGCGGCGATTTACCTCGAGGAGTTCGCCACGGACACCAAGCTCCGTCGGTTCATCGACTTGAACATCGCCAACCTCGCGGGCGTGCCGTCGATCGTGTACGGCATGCTCGGTCTGACGGTCTTCGTGCGCTTGATGCATCTGGATCGCAGCGTCATCGCCGGCGCTTTGACGATGAGCATTTTGATCCTTCCCATCATTATCGTGGCCTCCCGGGAAGCCCTCAAGGCCGTGCCGCCAAGCGTTCGCCAAGCCGGCTACGCGCTCGGCGCGACGAGGTGGCAAGTGGTTCGCGCTCACGTCTTGACCGCGGCGGCGCCGGGCATTTTGACGGGCATTATCCTCTCGATTTCGCGCGCGGTCGGCGAGACGGCGCCGCTGATCTTGATTGGCGCCCTGAGCTATGTCGCCTTCGTGCCGGAAGGCCCGATGGATTCCTTCACCGTGTTGCCAATTCAGATTTTCAACTGGGCGTCGCGCCCGCAGGACGAATTTCGTCTCATCGCGGCCTCCGGCATTATCGTCCTGCTCGGATTTTTGATCCTAACCAACGGCCTGGCGGTCTTCATCCGCTACCGGGCCCAGAGAAAGATCGCATGGTAATGGCCAGCTCAAATGCGGCGTTTCTGCCCAGCCCGCCTTACGCGTTGGAAGCCAAAGAGGTCAACGTCTCGTACGGCACCAGCCGGGCGGTGATGGACGTCAGTCTCAGCGTCCCGGAACACACGATCGTGTCGCTGATCGGACCTTCCGGCTGTGGCAAAAGCACGCTGCTCCGCTCGTTCAACCGCATGAACGACTTCGTTCGCAGCTGCAAGGTCACCGGCGAAATCCGCTTCCGCGGCCAAGACATCTACGCGCACGAGTCGGATCCCGTGCTGCTCCGCCGACAGATCGGCATGGTCTTCCAAAAACCGAACCCGTTTCCCGCGTCTATTCGAAAAAACATCACCTGGGGCCCTGGCATCAACGGCTATCAAGGCAATCTCGACCGCTTGGTCGAGCAGTCGCTCCGCCGCGCGGCGCTCTGGGACGAAGTTTCGAGCAAGCTCGACGACAGCGGTTTAGCCCTCTCAGGCGGGCAACAACAACGGCTTTGCATCGCCCGCGCCATCGCCATGGACCCCGACGTGATCTTAATGGACGAGCCGTGCTCGGCACTCGACCCGGCGTCGACCCTCAAGATTGAGAATCTGCTGCTCGAACTCAAAGAGCGCTTCACGATCATCATCGTCACGCACAACATGCAACAAGCCCGTCGCGTCTCCGACTACACGGCGTTCATGTATCAAGGCGAGTTGGTCGAATTCGGCCCGACAGAAGCTGTTTTCACCGCTCCAGCCATGGACCTGACTCGGGACTATGTTTCCGGGCGCTTCGGCTAGAGCTTCGGTTTCTTTAGCGATGGACTAGGGACTTAACTGCTTGATAAGGAGTAGGCTCAATGGCTACCGCGACCACCTCGACCGAGACCCGCAAGAAGTGGGAGGCCTCGTTTCCCATGGTTGACGAAAAAATCCTCCTCATCGAAGACGACTCCGACATCTCGGAACTCGTGCAATACAACCTCGAACGCGAAGGCTACAAAGTCTACGTCTCGACCGACGGCGAGATCGGCCTGAGCCAAGCCGTCCAGCTGAAGCCCGACTTGATCGTCCTCGACTTGATGCTGCCAGGCCTCGACGGCCTGAGCGTCTGTAGGAAACTACGCGCCGACGCCCACTTGTCAGGCATCCCGATCTTGATGCTCACCGCCAAAGGCGAAGAGAGCGACATCGTCATCGGCCTCGAGATGGGCGCCGACGACTACGTCACCAAGCCGTTCAGCCCGAAAGAACTCGTCGCCCGCATCCGCGCCGTGCTCAGACGCCCGCGCGCCGCCCAGGCGCAAGCCTCGGCGACCCACGACGGACGCCGCACGGTCGGCCCCATCACGCTCGACCCAGATCGCCACGAAGTCTTCTTGAACGACGAGGCTCTGGCCTTGACGCTCGCCGAACACCGCTTGCTGACGGCGCTGACTTCGCGCCCCGGTCGCGTCTTCACTCGCGAGCAACTCTTGGAAAAGATTACCGGAGGCGAAGCCTACGTCATCGACCGCAACGTCGACGTGCACGTGCGCGCCATCCGCAAGAAGCTCGGCGACGCCGCCGATTTCATCATCACGGTTCGGGGAGTTGGGTATAAATGCCGAGAATGAGCGTTCTACGCTCCCCGTTCTTTTGGAAGATCTACTCGGCTTTCGCGCTGCTCTTTCTCGGCAACACGTTGCTGGTGAACTACCTCGTATTTTATAAAGTCCGGTCGACGATCCAAGAGATCGTCATTGAAAATTTGAAGGCCAAGGCCGAATTCCTGGTCCCTGACGCCCGGGCCGTGCTCCTCGGCGACACCAAAGTCTCAAGCGAGGCATTGCGCCAGGTTGGCGAAGCCACCGGCACGCGCATTACCTTGATCAAGGCGGGCGGCATCGTTCTTAGCGACTCGGACCACGATCCGGCGACGATGGAGAACCACTGGGCGCGTCCCGAGGTCCAGCAGGCTTTGGTCGATCCCTTCGGCATGTCGCAACGTCTGAGCTCGACCCTGAAGGAGCCGCTGCTCTATATGGCGAAGGCGATCCGTCAGGCCGACGGCAAAGTTTTGGGGGTCGTGCGCGTCTCGGTCTTCACCGACAAGATCAAACACGATCTCGCCGCGGTTCAGTTGACTATCGCCCTCACGGCGCTCGCCGGGATCCTCTTGGCGCTCGGCATTGGCTGGGCGATGGCCAGCCGTGTCGCCGTGCCGATCCGCGAAATGGTGCAGGTCGCCGAAGCGATGCGCATCGGTCGTTACGAGCAAAAAGTCCGGACGCTCACCAATGACGAACTGGGGCGCCTCGGCGACACGCTCAACCGCCTGGGCTCCGAACTGACGCACAAGATCTCCGAGCTGCACCGGCTTGAGAACGTCCGGCGCGACTTCGTCGCCAACGTCTCCCACGAAATCAAAACCCCGCTGACCTCGATCAAAGGCTATGTCGAGACGCTGCTGAACGGCGCCATCGACGACTCCGACAACCGCGTGCGCTTTCTCGAGAAGATCGATCGGAACGCCGAACGGCTGACCAACTTGGTCCAAGACCTTTTGAGCCTCGCCCGCATCGAGGCCGGCGAGGATTCACTCAAACCGACTCCCGTCGAATGGAATCCGCTCGTCCACTCGGTCTTGGCTCGTTACGAAGACGCCATTCAACAAAAGCACATCAGGATCCGAGTCAACGCCGGCACGTCGCCGCTCGTCGTCATGGGCGACAAGGAAGCGATGATCCAAGTCTTGGACAACCTCTTCACCAACGCCATCAAGTACACGACCGAAGGCGGAAGGGTGACCGTCACTTTGACGCCCAAGGGCCAATGGGTCCGGCTCGACGTCGAGGACAGCGGCATCGGCATTCCCGCCGAACACCTGGACCGAATCTTCGAACGCTTCTACCGAGTCGACAAGGCCCGCTCCCGCGAGCTTGGCGGCACGGGTCTCGGGCTGTCGATCGTCAAACACTTGGTGTCGGCCATGGGCGGCGAAGTCGGCGTCGAGAGCATCGTCGGCGTCGGCAGCAAGTTTTGGGTGAAGTTGAAGCTCGCCGTTTAGTTCTGCGTCACTCCGGAACCTGGAATGGACCGATATGACAGGAATTAATTAGTTATTTTGGTGCCTTAAAATTTAGCACCTAGCGCCTCTGACGTTCTATGGTATGGAGGTTGAAAAGCGACCGTCGGAATCGGGTATAGGGGAGCAAGAGCCTTGCAGAAACTGATATTTTCCTTGGTCCTCGTGGTGGCCGGTTTAGCAGTCCTCGGCGGCGTCAGGAAAGCCGGCTTTGTATGGAATGATCGTTCGACCTTGTTCGGCGAGACGGGCGAACCTGCGCCGCTGGTCAATCGCCTCAGCGCCGACTGGCGGCTCGACAGCCATGCGACGTACCAGCCAATGACCCCGAGCGTCTGGACTCTCGCCCAAACGTTCGCCAAGACCCACGCCGAAGATCCCCGCACCTTCCACGTCTTGAACCTCTCCGTGCACTTGCTCAACGCGGTGCTCGTCTTTCTGATTTTGGGCATTGTCCTCCAGGGTAACGGGGCGGCTTTCTTGGGCGCTCTGCTTTTTGCGCTCCACCCGCTCCAAGTCGAGCCCGTGGCGTATGCCTCCGCTTTCAGCTTCGTGCTTGGCTCGGCCTTCGCCTTGTTCGCCATTTGGCAGTACCTCACTTACGCGCAGTCGAGGGAAACCCGCGGTCGTTCCCGGCCAATTCGCCACTATTACGCCGCGACCATCGGCTTCGCCTTGGCTCTTTTGACCTGCCCGCTGACGATCGTGACGCCGCTCATGGCATATCTGCTCGAGCGCCTCTTGCCGAAGAAGAACTCGTTGATGGCGACCCGCACGCCGGCTTGGCCGCTGGTACTGTGGGCTGTGCTCGCCGTGCCCCAGATCGTTTTGACGATGGGCGCGCAGAATACCACGGCCCTTTCGGCGCAGCTCCCCTTCTGGATCAAGCCGGTCGTCGCTGCCGATGCCGTCAGCTTTTACCTTTCGAAGATTTTCGCGCCGGTTTTGATCGGGCCCGACTATGGCCGCTCGCCGACCTACTTGATCAGTCGTTGGTGGGGCTTCGTCACGTGGATCTTACCCGCGTCTCTGCTGCTCGTTCTCGCCTATTGGCGCAGCAAGGCCCGTCGGTGGTACATGGGCGCGACGATGCTGGTGATCGTCGGCGTCTTGCCAACCTTGGGCTTCATCTTTTTTGACGCGCAGGCGACGTCGACCGTCGCCAACCGTTATGCTTACCTCGCCATGCTCGGTCCGGCGCTCGCGGCCGCATACACCGTTTCGATGCCGAAAAAATCCTGGTTACCCGTCGCCATCGTCGCTAGCATCGCCGCCTTCGCCTACACGTCGAACGTCAACATCAAGCATTGGTTGAGCGACGAAGAGTTGTGGAGCCACGCCGTTCGCGTCAACCCGTCGAGCCCCGTCGCCCACCAAACGCTCGGCAACACGTTCCGCCAACAAGGCAACTGGGAGCAGGCGCGCTTCCACTACGAAAAAGTCCTCGAGACCAATGCGCTGAGCCCCGAGATTCATTTCTACCTCGGCGAAATCGAACGTCTGCACGGGGTACCGAAGAAGGCCGTCGAGTTCTACAAGAAGACGCTCGAGCTCGACCCGAACTACGCCGCCGCTTATGGCCGCTTGGGCCTCGCTTACCTCGAAGAAGGTTCGTACGACGCCGCGCTCGATCACTTCAAGAAGGCCGTCGAGCTTTCGCCGGACGGCGAAGAGCCGCTGCGCAACCTCGGGATGCTGTATGCCCGCAAGGGCGAGTATGCGGAAGCGATTCCTTACCTGACCAAGGCGCTGCGCCTCGGCGAGAAGGAACCGGCGGAGACGAGAGCCAAGACCCACGCTTTGCTGGGGTTGGCGCTGGCCAACACCAAACAACCCGAGGTCGCCCAGGGCCATTTGGAGACCGCGCTCGAACTCAACCCGCATTTGGCGGAAGCCCATCGCACGCTCGCCGACATTTACTTCTCTCAAGGCAAGTTCGACCAAGCGAAACCGCACTACGAACACGCCATCGAGCAGATCACGAACGACTCCGAAGTTTATAACAACCTCGGACAGATCGTGACGATGCACAAGGATTACGCCAAGGCCATCCCCTATCTGACCCGCGCGCTAGAGTTGAAGCCGAAATCGCCTTTGACTTTGAACAACCTCGGCGTCGCTCACTTCAAGCTCCGGCATTTCCGCGAAGCCGAGTCGAGCTTCCACCAGGCTTTGGATTTGAAAGCCGATATGGCCGATCCGCACTACTACCTGGGCGACATGGCTCGCTGGCAAAACAACGAGCAGGAAGCCCTGGCCGAATACTACAAAGCGCTGAAGATCGACCCGAACCACGTCGACGCGAATTACCGGCTCGGCAATCACTTCATGAAAGAAGAGAAGCCGGCGCAGGCGATTCGTCACTACCAAGCCGCTTTGAAGGTCGCGCCTGACGACCAGCGTCTGATTTACAGCATCAAGAAGGCCGAAAACGCCCAAAAGGGCGGCTGACAAATGGGGTTAGGCACCTCGCGTAAGTGCCTGACCCCATTTGTCAGAGGTCCTCGGTCATGATACCGAGGTAGCCTTCGATGTCGGAATCGCTCAAGAGCGGAGCGCCGCAGCGTTGGCACGGCGCCTCGGCGAGTTTTTCTTCTTGTTTGAATTTGGCGAAGTCGACCAGAGACGTGGTCGTATGGTCGCACGCTTCGCAGTAGTGCGACGCGAAGAACGACTGGATCCTGCCCTTGCCGAAGACGTTCGGCAGCATCGATGCGTAATCCATTAGCGACGACGGACAATTGCGGAAGACCAGCGCTTGCTTGGCGCTGATCGAATTGATGAAGAGGATCCATTGGCGGATGCCTATAGAGTTGATCGTCGTCACGCCGCCGCAGTCGATCAAGACGGCGGGACCGCGGGCGTGCTCGGTGATTTCCCGCAAAGCGCTGTTCAAATACTCGTCGATCTGGCCGTGC
>JAYWBY010000468.1:0-4173 GCA_043781115.1 Pseudomonadota bacterium | reverse complement strand
CGGTAGCCACCAGAGCCTGCACGTCAGCTGGACAGTGAAGGACACGGTGGCCGTGAAGGGCGGCGACGGTTCGCCTAAGCCCCCCACCGACGTCGTGGTTTACGTCGTCCCCCCGACCTTCGAAAGTCAGACGTTGCCGGCAAAGAAATTCAGCGGCGCCGCCAACACCGCGGACGCCGCCGCGACCTGCCAATACGTCGCCCCAGTTACTCCGGGCGCGACGACCTGCGTTACTTGTGACACCGACATCTATCTCGACCGCGATGCCATCGAAAGCGCCCATTTGCTCAAGGTCGCGGTTGCCAAGAACAAGGACGGCAGCACCACGGTCGGCGGGTTGACCAACGACCTTACCTACAACGTCTTCATGCAATATGTTCCAGATGGTTTGACCCCGAGCCTGCAGTGTCTCCCCGGCCAACCGTCGCCGAACTTCACGCTGACCGAACTCAACGGCGAAGGCGATGCCGAAATCGTCGACTTCCGCTGCTTCATCGCCACCGCCGCTTACGGGTCGCCGCTGCACGAAGACTTGCACTACTTCCGCAAGTTCCGCAGCCACGTGCTGCTGAAGTCGGCCCTCGGCCGGTTCTTCGTCCACAACTACTACGAGTACAGTCCGCCGCTGGCGCGCTTCATTTCAGAGCACCCGGCGCTCCGGGACACCGTCCGCGGCTTTCTCGAAGTTCCGGCAGGTATCCTCAAGTCTTTCGACGAGTTCTATTGATAGGCAAAGCCTGCCCATTACTGGGCGCGCGAGGCTCCTCTAGAATGGAAGAGATGACTCTTCCTTCCAGGAGTGCTTATGAAATGCCTTGCCGTCTTGTCCTGCGTCGCTGCGTTAAGCACCTTCGCCTGCGCCCCTGAGCACGCCTCGAAAGTGCGCCAGGACAAGTCGCTGACCCTGGGTCTCCCAGGCGTCAGTTACCGCCCGAACGGCAAAATCGGCGTCGGCGTCACCGCCGGCGCGGCGAGCAACCAAAAGCAGACGGTCGACAACTCCAAGACCGGCCTAAGCAGCGTCATCGGCAGCTCGAACGACGCGAATAGCGACGAAGCCGACCAACGCCAAGTCGTCTCGTCCTTCGTCCAGATCAGCCCCTTCGTGCAGTACTTCCCCTGGGACACGTCGGCGTTCTTCGTCGGCGTCGGCGGGACGTACTACCGCGGCAGTTACAAATTCAACGAAGAAAAAGTCGACTCGACGTCGCTCAACCCGCAGTTTGCCGAGGTCGATTACCAGACCCGGTCAAACTACATCGGCGTGCCGCTCGGCTGGGCGTGGATTTGGGAAAGCGGCTTCTCGTTGACCCTCGACTTCGGACCCCGCGCCCGCGTGTCGCGCTCCGCCGAGTTGACGAAGGACGGCAAGGACGAGGGCGTCTCAAGCTCCGAACGCGACAAGACGGTCAGCACGATCGATTCGCTAGAACCCAAGTACACCTACGGCGGCTCCGGCATCATAGGTTGGTCGTTCTGAGTCATGGAGCAGAGGTCCTACAAGTACTATGACTTGGTCATGGCCGGCTTCGTTACCGTGCTGCTCTGCGCCAACCTGATCGGCGTTGGCAAGCAAGTCACTCTCCTCGGTTTCACCTTCGGCGGCGGCAGCCTCTTTTTCCCGCTGAGTTATCTCTTCGGCGACGTGCTGACCGAAGTCTATGGCTACGCCCGCTCGCGCCGGGTCGTCTGGGCCGGCTTCGCGGCGTTGATCTTCGCCTCCTTCATGAGTTGGGTCGTCGTCTCGATGCCGCCGGCCCTCGGCTACACCGGCCAGGCAGCGCTCGAAAGCGTCTTCGGCTCGACTCCGCGCATCGTCGCGGCGTCGATGGTCGCTTACTTTATCGGTGAGTTCACGAACTCGTTCGTGCTGGCGAAAATGAAGATCTGGACCAAGGGCAGGATGCTGTGGACCCGGACGATCGGGTCGACGATCGTCGGCGAAGCGATCGACACATGCGTGTTTTATCCGTTGGCGTTCATCGGCATTTTGGATAGTGATTTGCTGGTGAAGATCATGATCGGGAACTACGTGATCAAAGTCGTTTGGGAAGTGGTGGCGACGCCGTTGACGTACAGAGTCGTGAACTTTCTGAAACGGGTCGAGCACGAAGATTACTTCGACTATGACACGAAGTTTACGCCGTTCAGCCTTGATTGAGTGGTGGGCAGAGCAGCGAACCCAGAGGTGGGCGGCGCATTGCTGCTTGCAGGCCTGGAGGGGCGCGTGGCTGGCCGTGGCCATGGCTAGCAATTCGGTTGTGCGGGACTTCTCCTCCGTAAGTCGAGTGGCAATTCGGGCAATTCGGGACACCCTACGTAATCGAATTGGCAATTCGGGACACTCTCGACGTAATTGAATTTCTGAATTTCAAATCGATTACGGCGGATGTCCCGAATTTGCCGAATTTGTCGAATTTGCCGAAGTTGCGAGAGTAGTACCGCTTCTGCAGGCCTGGAGGGGCGCGTGGCTGGCCGTGGCCATGGCTAGCAATTCGGTTGTGCGGGACTTCTCCTGCGGAAGTCGAATTTGCGGGGACTTCTCCGGCGGAAGTCGACTTGACTGAAATACACTTTGACAGGATTTTCGGAGCGCTATTGAGCGTGGCCGGAAGGCTGACGAGAGGTGAGGTTGGTGCGCGCAAATTGCGACGCTGGTGGGTGAACGTCGTTGGAATTCCGCGAGGCGTGGTCGAGGCGGGATTCGCGCATTGGCTTCACGATTCAGGCGCCGATAAAACGCATGGTAAAAAGGGTCGAACGCAATAGGAGGAATCCGAAGTTCGACGCCGCGATCAAAGAACTGGACGACAAAGCGCTGCTCTTGGCGATGACGAAGGTTGCGGCGACGATTCGGGAGCAGCAGGTGCGGGGACTGCAGCTGCTCGGCGAAGTCGACGAACGGAAGCTCTACCTGCGCGAAGGTTATGAGTCGCTGTGGGCTTATTGCACGCAGGCGTTGAAGTTGTCGGAGAGCGGCGCGTCGCGGTGGACGAGGGCGATGCGGGCGGTGCGAAGAGATCCAAGTCTGTTGATGAAGCTGGCGGTCGGCAAGATCAGCTTGTGCGTGGTGGCGACACTGGCGGATCAGCCAGTGCTAATGGCAGTCGCGGAGGGGAAGTCGATTCGGGAGGCGAAAGAGATGCTGGCAGTGGCGCTGTTTGCCGAAACCGGGGACGTCGCCAAAGCGACCGCTGCTCCCATTCGGGAAAAGATTAAGATCAAAAGTCCCGACCGCGTCGCCATCACGATCGAAGTCGATGAACGGGTGCGTGCCAAAATCGAGCGAGCCAAAGAGGTCCTGAACGCCGCAAGTCTGTCGTCCGTCGTCGAGAAGGCTCTGGACCTCCTCCTTGACAAGGTCGACCCCATCCTACGCGCGAGTCGTCGCGCCGCCCGGTCTGCAAAATCAGACAAAGTCGCCGAAGCCGCAAAACCGGCCAAAGCGCCCAAGCCCGCCCGGACTCGCGCCGCTCTCTCCCGCCGAACCCGCGACGCCGTCATCGCTCGCGATGGCGGCCGTTGCACGTTCTCAACTCCCGATGGCCAACGGTGCAATTCTCGCCGGTTTCTCGAAGTCGACCACATCCAACCCCGGTCGTGCGGAGGCACGGACGATCCTTTGAACCTTCGCACCCTTTGCTCGTCGCATCACGGCATGTTCACCGCCGCGACCTTCGGCGACTTCCGTAGGAGAAGTCCGGCCGCCACGCGTTGCTAGGCGAGACCCGTCGGGGTCTGGTCTCGGCCGGCCGGACGCTTTCTTCTAGGTCTCGAGGGAGCAATGGTCCTCGGATCTCGGGGTTTTGAATAAAACATATTATCCTATAATAACAGCATATTATAGCCTCATGTCTCGCCTCTTTTCAGAGAAGTTTGCCTAGTCCACGACCCTCAAATCCGCTAGAACCTAATGTCCGGCAATGACACCGATTTCGTGTGGGGAGAGGATGACTACTCAGCTGAGCTACTCCATGTTCCAGGACGTCTTGTTCCCGGCCATGGATCAGGTAGCGGAAAGCGAAGGCCAGTCGGTCCTAAAGCTCAGGCGAGTGAAGCGTTACTTGCCGGAGCCGGATCACCAGCTCGCGACGGCGTCGATCATCGTCTTCGACTTGGAGACGACTGGCCTCGACCCAGAGGTCGACCGCATCATCGAGATTGGCGCCGTCA
>JAYWBY010000467.1:0-11352 GCA_043781115.1 Pseudomonadota bacterium | reverse complement strand
CAGCGGTCGACTTCGGATCGACGGCCGGCGCGGCGGCAACCGACGGACCGAAGCGCGAGCTCATCTGAGACACGTAATCGCCGCCAACTAGAGCCATCGGCACCGCTTGAGCCACCTGCGTGTCGTCGCTGCCTTCGTCGGGCGGCGGAGTGGTCTCGGCGACGTTGCCGTCTTTCGCTTCCTTCTTGTCCGCTCCCCCTGAGCACGCGACAAGACCTACCAATAGCGAAGCCATCTGGACCGATTGCCAACTCTTCATGGACGGCGCCTCGTATAAGGAGATGAACCTATCCGTCCCTTTTTCGGCCAATTGGCCGAGAATTTGATCATGGGGGGGCCACCGGCTGTTGTCCGAAGCGCAGGACCGAGCGACCGAGCACTTGGAGATCGCGGCGAACTCTTCCCTTTGTTGGGAAATTTCAAATTCCGCCGAAGGCAGTAAGTTCCCGCTGCCCGCGTTCGTGGTTTAGACTGATTAGGTCTGAAAACCCGCGAACATGAGGAATTGTTTCATGATCCTACCGCGCTTAGCTTCTGTAACAATTCTCCTCTCCATCTCGTTCCTTTTCGTAACTGGTTGCGGCGGCAAGAAGCACGGCGACACCGCCAATCAGGACTTCCTCGTCGAGCCTTTCGAAGATGGTTACCGCTTGTCGATCAAGGACTCGGCGTTGAACAAGCCGTTCCTGTTGTCGCCCGGCTACTCCGAGGCGCGACCATCGCTCTTGCCGTGGATGCTCGACACGCAGATCGTGCGCTTCGAGCGCCGGGGCAGCAACCTCGCCATGGTTCAAGACGAGTCCATGGCCCGCATGCAGCGGGCCGGCGTCGCCTCGACTGAGTTATTGGCGGAATTTCCCATCGACGACAACCGGTCATCGGGCGGCGTCTACTACATCGACTTCAATAGCGGAATGCGCGACTTCGTCGCCAGCTTGGTCCTCGCCGGCATCATTCCCGGAGAAGAACTCGGCGCTACGCATATCGACCGGGCCGTCATGCAGAACGACGTGCTTTTCGTGGACCAAGCCGTCGACCTCTCAGCGCCGAAGGACGCTACGCCCGCGGGCCAAGTCCATTACACGCTGCAACCCTATCAGGCAGCCGCGGGCTTTGCTCCGCTCGACGGCGTCGAGGTGCTGGGCCAGCACCGCGCCGGCTTCTTCATGAATCCGCCGATCTACCAGAACGACAGCCCCGCCTCGTACCAATACGCGACGCGTTGGGACCTGACCAAACCCCTCGTCTGGAGCATCTCCGCCAACACGCCGCCCGACGTCAAAGCAGCGGTTCGCGACGGTATTCTTTATTGGAACAAAGTGCTGGGCAAAGACGTGATCCAAGTCGACGACGCTCCAGTCGACGCCTTGCCCAATGATCCGGGCCGCAACATCGTGCAGTGGATCAACAACGACACGGTAACGTTTGCCTACGCTCAATTCCGCGCCGACCCGCTCACCGGTCAGATGCTGCAGGCCTTCGTGGCCCTGCCCTCGTCATGGTACCTGGCGGGCGTCGACTCATTCGCCCAAAGCATTGCGGCGTTGCAAGCTCGGCCCCAGTCGCTCAAGACCGCGAAATCTGCCGCAAAGAGCACTCCGGTCTGTGCCTTGGCCCCGGATTCGACGCAGCTCAAGACGATGTTCTCCCAGCTACTCCAAGACGGCGGCGACGACGCGGTAAAGCGCTCCAGCCTCGACTTGATCCGCTCCGTCGTCGCCCACGAGATCGGCCACACGATGGGGCTCCGCCACAACTTCACGGCCAAGACTCAGCTCGATGGCAACGCCGCGTCCTATCAAACCACCATCGACACTTATTTGAAGACTGGCAACGCAGCGGCGAAGGTCTTCTTGAGTTCCGTAATGGACTATTCACCACTCGTCCTGGACGCCGCCGTCGGTTCCGAAATCAGGACCGCCACCTTCGTCGGGAAATATGACGCCGCCGCGCTCGGCTGGGCCTATGCGGGCACCGCGACCGGCGATGTCGACGGCGGCCTCTTCTGTACCGACGAGGAGACGACGCTGAACGTCAACGTCGAATGCCAGCGTTTCATCGAGCCAGGCTCGCCCGGCGACGCCGCATTGACGGCGCTCGGCCGCTTGGGCAAACGCGCGGCTATGACCTTGGCGGCGAACTTCCTCGCTGGCAAGGCGCCGCTCAGTGGACCGCCGCTCGCGGCGCAATACATCGCGCTCGACCCAGAGAGCGATGCTGTCAACCTCACTGCCAACGACACGGTCGTGCTGAACGACGTCCTTTTCGACGCCGAAGGCTCGCCAAACATCTTCCTTCAGACGCAACGCGGCTACAAGGTGTTGGACCCCTTGAACCACGAGGACTTCGTTAAAGCGCAGAGCGCCTACCAAGTCCAGCTGATCGCCGCGATGGGAGGGATCAAGGCCGTGTTCGCGCCCTTTGTCCCGAAGGCTCGCGCCGATGGCCGCGTCACCTCCGACGCCATGGAGGACGCCGAAGCGAGCTTCGAGCACTTGATCACTCAACCAACGTATCGCGACGGCACGTCGGCGACGAAGGTACTATTCACCTTCAGCGACGACGAGATCTCGTACATGAAATCAGTCGGTCCAAAATACTTCCGTAAAGTCGAAGCCGCGGCCTTGAAGGAAATTATCAAAGCGCTGCTTAATGCCAACTATGTACCTGGGAGAGAAATCGGCACTGCGCTCATCACCTATCCACCGGCCGTCTCGGAGACCGACCTAGGCCAGGGCCTAGCCGATCTCGCCACCGCCGTCGTGAACGCGGAGGATTCGGAACGTCTGACCGCGACGATCGGAACGGTCAAGATCGACGTCGCTAAGCCATATTTCGACCTGGATTTGCGCCAAAGGGCCCTGCAACTCTTCTCGCACGACCTCTACGACGCCGGCGGCAAGACATTCAACAAAGGCGCGTCCGCCGCACTGGACACGGCCTTGAAGGCGCGCCAGGATGAGCTCGTCGGTCACGATGCCACGCTTTTGGAGAAGCTCCCTTCCGACGTCTTCAAGGAGTGGGGCTATGTCTCCACCTTGATCACCAAACTCGAAAGCATCGATGGGACTTAAGCCAACACTATGGTCTCGCCGTCCTCGACTTGGACGACGTCGCCGACCTTCATCTGCCGGCGCTTCCTCAGCTCGACCTCGCCATTCACCTTGACGAGGCCGTCGCCGATGAGCGCCTTGGCCTGGCCGCCGCTGTCGGCCAGACCGGCCAACTTCAGAACCTGGGTCAGATTGATCTCTCGGCCCTCGGTGGCCAATTTTCGACTCACGCAACCCCTCGGTTTGGTCTAGAGTTGGAGGAGGGGACTCTACACGAATGCCGACGCCCAACACCATTTTCCTCATCGACGACCAGGAAGCGATCCTGACGACTGTGAAAGCCGTGCTCGTCGACGAGTCCTACCGGGTGGTGACTTTTACCAGCGCGGAAGCCCTCGAGGAAGGGCTGAAGAGCGAGCGCCCCGACCTAATCCTGATCGACATCTGGCTCCCAGGCATCGACGGCGTGGAAGCGCTAAAAAAATTGAAGGCCCAGTACCCCGCCTTGCCAGTTATCCTCATGAGCGGTCACGCCGGCATCGACGTCGCCGTGAACGCCATGAAGGCCGGCGCCGCCGACTTTCTCGAGAAGCCGCTAAACCTCGATATTCTTTTAGAAAAAGTGTCGAAGCATCTGACCGATGGTGACCCTTCGGCGCTCGGCGCGAGTGGCTCGCATTCGGGGTATCCCTCAACTCTGGCTCGCGGCGACTCCGCGAGCTTGGCCCTGTCATCCGAGCCGCAACGGACGGTGAAGAAGAACGCCGTCATGAACGGCGTCGGCCTGCTCAGCGGTCGTCCGACGGGCATCATCATCAGTCCCGCTCCGGTCGACACCGGCATCATCTTCCGGACGCTCGACGGAGTTTCCATTCCGGCGCACATTTCGGCGCTCGAGAACCTCGACCGCCTGGGCCAAGGCCGGCCTTTTACCGCGAATTCGACGGTTCTAGCCCAAGGGGGCCGCCGCATCCGCACCGTCGAGCACTTGCTCGGCGCGCTCTACATGATGGGCATCACCAACGCCTCGATCAAGGTCGACGAGGAAATCCCGAACGTCGACGGCTCCGCCGCCGACTTCTGCCGGATCATCGCCGGCGCCGGAGTCGAAGACCAAGGGAAGCCCCGCCTCGACATCGTCATCCACAAGAAGTTCGGCGTCGGCGCCGAAACGAAGCAGGAAAAGCACCTTTACGTCGAGCCGCACGACGGCTTCGAAGTCAACATGCGCGTCGACTATCCGGCGCCTATCCACGAGCAAAATTTCCGCTTCCGCCCGGACGAACAGTCGTTCGCCTCGGAGATCGCCCCGGCGCGTTCATTCAACACCTTCGAGAACATCGACCTCGCCCAACAGCAGGGCATGGTCGGCTCGGGCTATTTGAATTCGCACATCATCATCCACGACGGCAAGGTCATCAACACCGAGCTGAACTTCCCCGACGAGTTCGTGCGCCACAAGATCCTGGACCTCCTCGGCGACCTCTATCTGCTCGGCTACACTTTGCGCGGGCGCGTCGTCGGCAATATGACGTCGCACGGGCTCAACCAGTCGATGGCGTTGAAGATCCACGAAGCGCTCCCGAAGGCCGTTAGGTTGCCGTAGTCGAACGGGCGTCCCCAAATCAGCCGGCCCACTTTCGCGTTTTCCCAGTAACCACCCGTAATTTATGAAATATTTGTCGCGCTTAAAAATTGGCTCAAGGCCCAACGGCCTCGAACCGATAGAAGCGCATCAACTTTTTCGCTCTAGAGAACGTTAACCCACGGTTGCGGAACACTTTGTTGGAGTGTTGGGTGGCCCAAGGCATGCACATGCGAATTCGCCGATCGACGAAAGCTCTGGCGGTCGCCCTTTTGGGTTTGGCCGCGAGCTGCAAACCCGTGCAGAGCGACTCTCTCGTCAAGGACTCGACGACCCTCGACTCGGCGCCTGCAGAGCTAAACTACGTAGTGCTCTTCGCCCAAGGGTTCTACTCGTGCACGTACGGCTATCACGACGCCCCCGATCACTTCGACGCCGTCTTCAACGCGGCGCTGGAAGCCAGTAAGCAAAAGCACGGACTCGACGGCGCCAAGGTCAACGTCGCCTACTTGGAGTCCTGCTTCACCGGTGGCATGGTGCAAAACGGCGGCCGGGAGAAGCTCTACTATACGGTACGCGAAGTCGGCGAAGCGAAATCCGCGCAACACGAAGCCATGCCGCAAGCTATCGGCGTCATGGCGAACGGCATCGCCAACCGGATGGGCAAACCCGGCAACCCGGCGCGAGTGATCATGGTCGGGCATTCGCACGGCGGCTGGATCACGATGACGGGCGCCCAGCTATGGCAACCCGGCCCGGACCTGCGCGTCCTGGCGACCCTTGATCCCATCAGCTACAAGAAATGCTCGCAGAGCGGCATGATTTTCGAAAAGGTCCGCCAGCTCTCTATTCCCTTCGCCTCCCTGATGATGTCGAACGAGTGCGAACGCGCCCCGAGCGACCTTTCGGCCGCCGGCCCGGCGATCGCCAAGAACATTTCCAAAGGATGGTTCAATTTTTACCAAACGTCGTTCTCGCCCCTTCACTCGGGACCGATCGCCGACGCCAAAAGTAACCAACTTCTGAACTACTCCGGCGTGCGTTTCGCCCACGCCAACGTGTTGTATGATCAGAGAGCCTGGGACGTCATCGACCAACAAATCACCGCCGACGTCGAAGAGGGCTTCGCGGCCGCCGGTGAGCCGAGCCATTGAGAAGAATTTTCTAGGACCAAAAGTTTTCGGAGCAAGCAACCATGCGTCAACAATCTCCCCATCGCCAACGCACCTGGCTATTTCGCTCGGCGACCATCGCCGCCGTTTTGGCCTCGGCTTACGCCTGCAAAACCGGCCGCGGCGGCTCGGACCTAAAGGAAGTCGCGGCGCCAGCCGGCAAAGGCTCCGGAACCATGGCCGGCACGACGTTCGATAAACTCGACGGCTACGAATCGAAGAGCGACGTCTTGGCGGCGCTTGGCCGGCGCATCGGCTGCGAGCGCGCCGCGCAGTGGGTGTCCGTGCCCGCAAGCGGCAGCCTCGACAAGAGCCTCAACAAACTCGCCGCCTCTGACAACGTCTACAAGACGTTCAAGGACGAGTTCGCCAACACAACCGCGATCAAGAGCGCGTGCGACCAGGCGGGCGGCACGACCAGCGGCGTGGGTACCCACGTCGACGGCTTCCTCGCGATCTACAAGAAAGTGCGCGACGCGGGCCAAGGTTTGACCTTCATCATGCAAGGCGGCTTCGGTAGCCACTTGACCCCGGACGGGGCCCTGCTGACCACTCGGAAGCTTCTCAACGAGCAAGGCAAAAGCCTGGAAGCCGACGGCGTCACTCGGCCGCTCCGCGCTTGGCGAATCGAATGCAGCAATAGTTACGCTCCCGACGACACCTGCTCCCAAGAGCTCGTCGAGAGCATCGCGAAGAAAGAGCAAGAAGAACCCTCGTCCCTGCCTCACATGTACCTCTTCTGGGGCTACAGCAAAGGCGGCAACACCACCTTGCAAGCACTCGGTATGTCTAGGGAGCTCCGGAACAAAACGCTGGCGCTGATAACCGTGGCCTCGCCGCTCGGCGGCGGCGTCGCCATCACCGTCGTCGAACCGGCCCTCCAAGAAGCCATCAAATCGCAAGCGGCCATGGTCAACAAGAACCCCGCCATCGCGATGGCCGCCCCCGCCGCGATCGCCATGCCGCCAGACGCCTACCGCAAGACGCTTGACCTCTTGACCCCAGAGAACATGCCGATCGTCGCCGCCGGCGCCAAGTCGATCCTCCCCGTGAACCGCGAGAAGTTCTTCAAGGACTGGCTCGTCGGACAGGACTTCTCCCGGGACCCTGACCCCGTTTTCAAGCACGAAAAGATCCCAGTCTTCCACGTCGCCTCGCTAGTCGATGTCGCGACGCTGAAGCCCTTCCCGCTGCTAACCATGAAGAACAATCAGCCAATCGCCCGTGAAGGCTCGATGAACTTCAATCACTTCGAAGAAATGGCATTGATCTCGACCTTCAAGGACTACCCGCTGAACGACACCTGCGTCGCGCTTCAGCATGCGGTCGTACCGAAAAACCGGACGCCGGCCAACGTCGAGACCAGCCTGTTGGGTCTTCTTCGCCTAGATCACTTGTCCTTGCAACTAGCCTCGGGTACCGCCGACGACGGCGCCAACGTCACCCCCGGCCTCGACATCGTCGACGCCATCATCGACGCGGTCGACCAAAGACTGGAAGGAGCAAACTAATGAAAACCACGATCCTCTCCGGTCTTCTCGTGTCTTTTGGTTGCCTCGGCGGGACGCTCGCCAAGGCCGACGACTTCAAGCCGGTCATCGTCATCGGCCAAAACGGCCACGCTCCGGAAGAAGTCCAGGCCGCGATCCTCGAGACCGTCACCGCGGCCACACAGCAGGGTAGTATGACGTCGCTCGCCAACGAACTCTACGGCAGCGGCGCGGCGTTCAAGAAGCGCGACGCCGGCGGCGCCCTCGCGGCGCTCGGCAAAGGCATCATGGAAATCGACAGGACGCTCGATGAAGACTTGAAGGCCCTGAACAGACGCCTCGGGCCGAAGCTCCAAGGCGCCGACTGGACCTTCTTTACCCGCATGACTTGGACCGACGACCAGAAGTTACCGCCGATGAAGGACAAACTCCTCGGCCATCAGTACGCCTTCCTCTGGTCGCTCGGCGAAATGGGCATGCGCCAAGCTCTGAAAGACAAGAACCAGGAAGGCCTCGCCAAATCACTGACCCAAGCGACCAACATCACGGTAGTCGACGCTGCCTCTCTGTCTGACGGCGGCCAAAACATCCTGAATCAAGGCCGTCGCATCGAGAAGTGGCTTGCCGACGGCTCTCAAGACCAGTGGCTGCCCCTTTATGCGGCGATCGAAATTCACGTCAGCAACGGCATCATCGTCTTCTATGCCGACGTGGTCTTGAAGCCGGCTCAGATGATGCTGACGCTCGACGACCCACAAGCCCAGTCGCTCGAGTACCGACCGGTCTATTTTGGCGATACCCAAAACGTCGCGCGCATGGGCCTAACGAGAACTTACGGTGGCAACCGCGACGACAAGCCGACGATGACCGTCACCTTCGGTGAAATGGTCACCAACGACGTCCGTGCCGTGGGCTTCTGCTTGAATCACTGCGCGGAAGCGCTCTTCCAAGTGCCGACGATTCGCATTCGCATGGCCCCCGACACGGTGGCCAAGGGCCGTTACCAGGCCGCCGTCGACAAAGCGAAGAAGACCCTGGCGAACTACGTGGACGTCTTCATCATGATCAAGCAGCTCGGCATCGACCTGTCGAACCCGGACGGCCCGATGGTCATGCCGGAGAAGTCGCAAATGGCGCTCCTCGTCCGCCGCAAAGGCTGGACCGGCAAAGTCACGACGACCGTCATCGACTCGAGCCAAGAGGTCTACGGCATCAACCTCTATCAACGAATTGTCGGTGGATCGCTGGAGTCGAGCATCACGGCGCAAGCCCGCCAAGGCATGAGCGATCTCGACAAGGAGTCGAACGATTCCCTGTCCAAGAACCTGCAACAGCTGACGGGAATTTTCACGAAGAAGTGATATTGTATCCTCCATTAAAGGGCGACCAAAAGTCGCGTGTGGAGGATCCCCGATGACGAAACCGGCCATTCTCGTCACTGGTGGCTGTGGCTACATAGGCAGCCATGTCGTTCGCCAGCTGACGGAGGCAGGGCGTCGCGTCATCGTCGTCGACGATTTGTCGACCAACGGCGTCCGCGAAGCGCTGCTTCACGGCGAGACGCTGCACGAAGTCGACTGCGGCGACGAGACGGCGATGACCGCGGTGCTAAAGAAGGAGCCGGTCGAATCGATCCTCCACTTCGCCGCGCTCATGCGACCGCAGGAGTCGGTGGTCGAGCCGGAACTCTATTACCGCAACAACACCGTCAATTTCTTAAGGCTGCTCCAAGTCGCCGTAAAGGCCAAGGTCAAACACGTCATCTTCTCTTCGACCTGCGCCGTTTACGGCACCGCCCCCCGGCCAGTCAGAGAATCCGACGCGACGAATCCCGAAAGCCCGTACGGCTGGTCGAAATTGATGAGCGAGAGGATCCTACGCGATATTTGCGCGGCGCACGGGCTGACCCACGGGATCCTGCGCTACTTCAACGTCGCTGGCGCCTCCGCTGACGGCCGCATCGGCCAACAGGCGAAGGTCTCGACCCAAATCTTCAAGATCGCCGCCGAGGCTGCCGCGGGTAAACGCCCGGGCGTAACCATCCTAGGTACGGACTACGATACCCCCGACGGCTCCTGCGTCCGGGACTTCGTCCACGTCGTCGACCTGGCCGACGCCCACATCCAGCTCCTGGCCCATCTCGAACGTGGCGGCCAAAGCGACACGCTGAACTGCGGCTACGGCAAAGGCATCAGCGTGAAGGAAGCCGTCGAGTCGATGCGGCGCGTCACGGGGTCAAAATTCCCCGTCACCGGCGGGCCGCGGCGACCAGGTGACCCAGCCACCATCAGCGCGGACTGCTCCCGGATCAAGCAAGTGCTCGGCTGGCAACCCCGCTTCGCCGACCTCGACGTCATCGCCAAGCACGCCTACAACTGGGAGACGAAGCTCTGAGCCGCATGGGTACCGAATTGAGACGACCTGCCTCTATTTCGCTACACCTCCTGGGGTCCTCAGCCTTGCTCTCGCAGGTTTAGAGGTCCTGGCCATTGGCACGATCCATGTATTACGGGTCCCAGTTGGCTAGAAACCAAGGCAAGGAGATACGTATGAACTGGGATCAAATCGAAGGACAGTGGAAAGACCTCAAGGGCCGCGTTCGCGAAAAATGGGCGAAGCTCACCGACGACGACCTGGAGAGCATCGCTGGCAAAAAAGACCGTCTGCTCGGCAAACTGCAGACGCGCTACGGCCACAAAAAAGAAGCGGCCGAACTCGAAATCGACAACTTCCTGTCGGGCATTGATACGAAACACTAATTAAATCGGCATTGCCGCGGAGGCCGCCATTTCTCTTTCATTAATATTGATGGTCGTTTTGGTGTTGGTGTTGATCGGTGCCGTGCCAGCTTGGCCTCACAGCCGAAGCTGGGGCTACGCCCCGAGCGGCGCTTTGGGAACAATCCTGTTAGTGATGCTGGTCTTGATGGTCATGCATCGCATCTAACGCCTTTGTAACAAGCGCCCGCCCCGGCCCTACTCAAAAAAAGTCGCCGCTCAACCGGCGACTTTTTCTTTGGCCGCTTTTTTGCATTGTCATGACTCGAATCGCAGTGCTGACTACCAACCGCTTAAGGAACACCTATGCATACGAATTTCAAAACTCTGTCTTCGGCTGTCGCCGGTCTCTGGATGGTGGGCGCATCCTTCGGCTGCAGCCACGTGCCGGTCAAAGAAATCCCGATCACGGCCAATCCGTCGGAAGAGATCTCGAAACTCGAAGCTCGCCGCGCCGAGGCCGTCAACCAACAGGTCGACGTTCTCTCGCCCCAATACTACATCGACTCCGTCAAGGAGCTGGCGGCAGCGCAAAACGGCCGGGACACCGGCGCCGATACTGCCACGATCCTGAAACACGTCGGCGCCGGTCAAGGCAACCTCGACAAAGCCAACGAGATGGCCAACGTTTCGCGCACGACGATGCCGAAAGTCGTTCAAGCGCGGGCCGACGCCTTGGCCGCGAACGCTCAGAAAGTCATGAAAGAAGACTTCAAGAACGCCGACGAAATGCTGATCGACGCCACCCGCGACGTCGAAGACAACAGCACGTCGAGCGCCGAGAAAAGCCGCGACAAGCTCGCCGCCCTCTATAGCGACATCGAAGTGAAGTCGATCGTCCAAGACAAACTCGGCGCCGCCAAAGCCACGATCGTCCAAGCCGAAAAGGAAGGCGCCAAGACCAACTCGCCCCGCACCCTCGAGCAAACGATCAAGACGGAGACCAGCGCCGAGTCGTTCATCAAAGGCAATCGTCATGATACGGCCGGAATCCAAGCCCAAGCGGCCCTTGCGACCGACGCCGCCAACCACCTCCTCGACGTCTCGCGCCAAGTGAAGGTCACCGCGACGAAAGACAACGAATCGGTCGTGCTCGAACGCGAAGCTCAAAACAAACAACTCGGCGCCGCAACCGCCGACATCCAGGCCAAAGCAGGCGAACTCGCCGCCACCGCCGCTGCCACGACGCAATTGAAAGCCGAGAAGGACTCGCTCGAGAACGAGAAACAAGCGGCCGCCCGTCTCGACACGGCGAAAGCCCTGTTCTTGGCCAGC
>JAYWBY010000466.1:0-11382 GCA_043781115.1 Pseudomonadota bacterium | reverse complement strand
CGACCGGCTCCGCCGGTGTTTCGAGGACGTTGGTCAAATCTGATTCGACCGGACCCGAGACGTTTTCCGCGACGACCGGCACTTCCTTGGCCGCGACCGGTTCTTCCGCTGGAGGCGGCGGCGCGACTTCGGCCGCGGCCGGAGGAGGAACGACAGGTTCGATTTGAGTTACGGCAGTCACTTCCGCCGTGGGCGCCGCAGCAGTCCCGTCGGCAGGTGGAGGCGCCGTCACGACTTCCGTGGTCGACGCGGCCTGTGCCGGTGGCGGCTCAGCCGTAACCTTGATGTTGCCACCTTCTGGGCCCGGTTTCGGGACAAAGTAGAGCGTCGCCGCGACGCCGACGTCCTGGGCTCCTTCGGCAACCACGAAGCTTTCGTAGTACGGCGCGAAGTAGTACGCGTCACTTTCCTTTTTCACTTCGAGCTTGGGTTTGGTACCCACCGGCAGACTAAGGTCCGCCGCGAAGGCTCCCTGGTTGTCGGTCTTGCCGATGGCTTTGCCGTCGAGCGAGACTTCCGCGGCGCTAACCGGGTCGCCTTGATTGGTCTTAGCTTCGACTTTGACGTGAACGTCGCCGGCCTTCTCGACGCAGCCTATGGTGCTTAGGACTGCGACGAGCGCTGCGCCGACGCGGCCCGCGGAAACCAGGGATTTACCGAACGACATGGCAGCTCCTTACAGGTTGGGAGGAGTCAGAGTGGCGCCACCGGCGCCTCGGCCTTCGTCGATGCCGACGTTGGCGCCAATGGCTTGCGCTCGCAAAGGAGCGAGAGGCTTCAAGGTCAATTCCAGCTGCCCGGCGCCTTCGAGCTTGACGCGTTGGGACGCCGGTTGGAATCCGGGGACCAACGCCTCGACAAGGTACTCGCCGGCCGGCAAGTCTTCGCTGGTCGCGAACCTGCCGTTGCCGTCCACCGGCGCGACGACGACTCGCTGCTCTCCGCCTTCGCCGGCGAGGCTGACGATGTTGACGCGCGCTTCGGGACTGGTGACGATTTCGCCTGCCGGTCCCTTCAGTTGTCCCGCGACGATCGGGGCGCACCCAGTCATCGCCAACAGCAAACCGAAGGCCTTTTTCATTGCACGTCCTTTCGAGACATCCACATCACCGATTTGGTGTCGGGTAACCAGATCAAAGCGTCATTTTCCGCGAAGAGCAGCGAGCGGAACATCGCCCCTTTGGGAATACTGACAGGCACCTGCGCTTGCGCCGGAAAGGTCGAGACGGTGTCGACGGGATGCAGCGCCAACACCGTCGGCAAACGGTCGCCGTCGACGGTGATCGACGACTGACTTGGTTTCGGTTCCGCGAGGGCCTGGCTGTGCACCCAGCCGCTTTGCCAAGTCCCCGGGACCATGATCTTCAGCCAGACGCCGTGACGCATGAAGACCAAGACTTTCGTGCCCTGGTCCAAAATTTGGTCGGCCAAGTCGAACTGAATGCCCGGACCGCCGCGAACTTCCGCCCGGGGCCTCGTAACTTGGCTGACGAGCAGCATGCCTTTCGGAACGCTCACCAATCCGGCTTTGTGCTCGGCTAGCGGCTTGCCAAAAGCGGTCGGCAGATCGGTTTCAGGACGGATCGTTTCGATCGACACTCGCTCGACCTTGGTGGTCATCTTGTCTGGCGCCGGCGCGTCAACGGGCGTGTTCTCGCTTTGGCACGCCGTCGCGAGAAAAGTTAGGAATGTAAAGACGATCGTGACGCGCATGAAACGTTACCCCGACTGCGAATCTTCGGACGAGGAGCTGCCGCCACCGTCCTTGGCGCTGCGCTTGCCGACCCGGATTTCCACGGGGACTTTGTAAGTGGTCTTGTTGGCGCCCGAGCGGTCCGTGACTCCGATTTTGACGCCGGTGAACATTCCGGGCTTGTTTTTGATGAAAGGGAAACTGAAGCCCTTCTTCTTGAAGCGTCGAATGTTGAACAGCGCCGACTTCGTCGGGTGCTCCGGCTCGCCGTCGGCTTGGACGCCGATTTCCGCGGGCGCGCCGATGAAGAGCGTCTCGCCTTGGTCGGTCTTGAATTCCGCCACTGCCCAGATGAAGCCTTCGACGCGTTCGGCGTCACTTTTGTTCGTCAAATCGAACTGCAAGTCCAGGGCCGCGGCACCGGCGGCGAGGACGGGATTGCTGACGACCACGCTCGATTGATCGGTTTCTTCCGCCTTCGCTGCGTCAGGCTTGGTCTGGCCCGCCACTTCTGCCTTCGAGTCGGAGACGACGGGCGCCGGGGGCGGCGTCACCGCCGGAGCGGCAGGTGTCGAGGGCGCCGGGACGGCCTTCGCCGCGAGGGTCGTCGACGCGGCCTTGCCCGCCGGGGGATAAGCGATGTTGTAAACGTCGTCGTGACGGCTCTCGTATTCGAAGACGGTCGCGAGCGACGTCCTGAGCCGCTCGGCAATTTGTTCCTTGTCGTGACTCAACCAAAGGATCAAGAACGCGCTGGCGACCGACCAAGTCATCAGGGCCAGCGCGCCAAACAGCATGACGTTGAGACGACTTAGCGGCACGGCGAACGAGCGAGTGCGAGCCGAGTCGACGAAGTAAATAACGTTGAGCTTGCGCTTACGCGGCGCAGCGGACGTGTCGGGGTCGCTCTTGCCCATAATCGGCCCATCCCTCTTGTGAAGGACTGTAGGAATCGGTGGAATCGCTTGTTATCTAGTCAGCTTATGCGGATCGCTTCCTAAAGGCAACAACGCTATCTATATATTGAATGATCTCGCGGCAGCGTTCCCGAACGACCAGCAACCCATAAGACTAGCTGAAATTGTTGCGCCTTTCCCAAACGCCGGCGTTCCTGTAGAATCAACGTCATACCGAGGTCATCCGAATCCCGAGGGTTAAGGAATACGACCCGATGCTCACTCCGTCTGCGTCAGCTCCGACCCTGCGCGTCGCGATTTATCGGACGAGCAGTTTCGGCGATGTGGTGCTGGCGACTGCCTGCCTCGATCTCTTGGAGCGACTGCCCGTACCGACCGAAATCACATGGGTCGGTAGGGGCGCCGGGCTGGAATTGGTAAGTAACTCCTGGCCGACCGTGAAGGCGCTAAACGTCCCGAAGTCCGCTTCCGTCTTAGACCTCCAAAAGACTGTAGAAGCGCTCGCCGGCAACCACCTGTTCATCGACCTCCAGTGCAACCTTCGGTCGCGCTGGCTTGCGCGGCAGCTGAAGAGCGCCCACGGTGTACCCTACTTTTCCGCCGACAAAGCCCAGCTGGCGAGGAGCCGGCTGATCGTCGCCGCCCGGGTTCGCGGCCGTCGCCGCCCGCTTCCTGAAGCTGCCCGCGCGGCCCCGAGGCAACAATTCGAAATGATGTGCGACGCCTTGAGACGAGGCCTTCGCCATCACTTGCCCGTCGAAATGCGAGACGGTATCGACGCCACCGTTCGCCCTCGCCTGCCGATTCCCGACTCTTATGATCAGCCGTGGCGTAAGGAGTTGCGCTTCGGGACCTGGCTAGCCGTGGCGCCGGGCGCCGCCCATCCGACCAAGCAAGCCCCGATCGAGCTAATGCAAGAAGTCCTCGAGCGGGTCAAGAGCGGCAGCCAAGCGCAACCAGCCTCGCTTCCTGGCCCTGTCGGTTTGGTTTTCTTCGGAGATAACCACGACCGCCAAGTAGCGCTGAAGCTCCTCGAGAGGATCAACTGGCACGGCCCTGTCTTGAACCTCGCGGGCCGCCTGTCGCTGTGGGAAACAGGCGTGGCGCTCCGCGAGACCGCCTGTCTCTTGAGTAACGACTCTTCGCTCGGGCACATCGCCGAAGCGGTGGACACTCCCGTCGCTATCTTGTTCGGTCCGACCGTCGAGGCCTTCGGTTTCGCGCCGAGGATGCGCCTCAGCAAACCTTTCTCGACGCCGCTTGGTTGCCGCCCTTGTTCGAAGCACGGCAAGGTGCCCTGCCGCTTCGGAGACAAGCTTTGCTTCTCGGGCATCAACCTCGAAGACGTCGCCGCCCATTTACTCGGTCTCTTGAATGCGCCCGACTCTCGTCAAAGCCACCGCGGGCCGACGCAGCTGTCGTCGCTAGGTCCGAAGGGCGGCGTCGAAGCGTCCCCTCCGCCATGACGTGCGCCCTGCTGGCTCCGGAGAGCTGATCTTGCCCCTGTTTGCCTTCTTACGCTCCTTGGCGCTGCTCGGTTACTCGCTGCTCTTCGCTTGCTTGAAACCGGCGCTGCGCATCGTCGCGGCGCTGAGTCCTCGTCTGCGCGGCCAACTCGCGGCCCGTCCTTCCGTACCCGAATTGGCGACCGCTTTGGCCAGAGCTCGAGCGCCATTCCAACGCGCCGTCGTTTTCTTCTGCAGCTCCGCCGGTGAATTCGAGCAAGCTCGGCCGTTGATCGAAAGGCTGCGAGCCGAACGCTCCGTTTACGTTCAAGTCATTTTTTTCTCCCAGTCGGGCCTCGATTTCTTGAAGGCGCGCGGCGACGACGTACCTGCCTGTTTGAGCCCCGCGACGGATTCAGTCTGGCAATGGGGGTGGCTACTCTCGGCGCTCCGCCCGAACATCGTGGCGATCGTGAGGCATGAAATCTGGCCGGGCTTCTTAGCCGTCGCCCAAAGCTTCGCGCGCGTGGACTTGATCGACGCCAGCCGGAGCCTCGGGGAGGGGTCGACCTATTGGAAGCGCTGGGCGCGGTCGCACCTTTTGAAACAATTCAGCAACATCTATGCGGTCAGTGATGACGACGTCGCCTTTTTCCGTAAGGCCTATGGCTTGAAGCGTCCACGCTTGGTCGCCGTCGGCGACACCAAGTACGACCGCGCCCGCGAGCGGGCGGTCGCGAAAGCCGCCGACATCGCAGTGATAAAGACGCGGCTCGAGCACATGATGCCACGCGGGGCCAAGCCGAAGCCAGCGCTCCGCTTGGTGATCGGCAGCGCCTATTCCCAAGAAATCGAGCTCCTCGCCGCCGCCCAGGCGGAGGACGCCAGCGAACTAGCCAAATGGCAGATCGTGCTAGCCCCGCATCACGTTACGCCCGAGATGCTCAACCTGGCCAAGGACCGCCTCGCTCGCGCCGGCTTGGCAGTCGGCCGCTTTTCGCAGAATTCGCCGGGACAAGTCGTCCTGCTCGACTCCATGGGCGTCTTGGCCGAAGTCTACGGGACCGCCGACGCCGCCCTCGTCGGCGGCGCACTGCATCGCCAGGTACACAACGTCCTGGAACCCGCCTGCCACGGCCTTGCCTTGGCCTATGGGCCATTCTATAAGAACAGCCAAGAAGCGATTCACCTCGTCCAGGCCGGTTTGGCGCAGGTCATCACTCAGCCTGGTGAGTTCCTTGACTGGCTGAGGACCATAAGTACAGGCGCTTCTCGCCAAAGACAGGAAATGGTGGCGGCCGTGACCAAACTCGCCGGCGCCTCCGACCGGATCATGGCCGACTGGCGCGGGGCTCTCGAAGGACAAATGCCGGATGACCGATAAGCAGCTGATCATCAACACCAACGCCAGCGAGACGCGCATCGCGCTGCTCGAGAAAGAGCGCGTCGTTGAGCTGTTCATCGAGAGGCGGCGCGAGCGCGGCATCGTCGGCAACATTTACCTCGGCACGGTGATGCGCGTCCTCCCGGGCAT
Source organism: Pseudomonadota bacterium (assembly GCA_043781115.1). GTDB lineage: Bacteria > Bdellovibrionota_B > Oligoflexia > Oligoflexales > CAIYRB01 > CAIYRB01. The sequence goes on along the minus strand of JAYWBY010000466.1, from coordinate 5,793 downwards.
GCAAGCCGCCTTTATCAACATCGGCGCCGAACGCACCGCGTTTCTGTACGGCGGCGATGTTCTCGATCCCGAGACGCTGAAGGACCACAAACTTGACCCCAACGCGGCGATGGACCTGACGCCGGAAGAGATCAAAGAGCGCAACTACAAGCAGCGCAAGCCCATCGAGAAGTTGATCCGCGAAGGCCAGCAGATCGTCGTCCAGGTCGCCAAGGAACCGTTGGGCACGAAGGGCGCCCGGGTCACCATGTTCCTGTCCCTGCCCGGTCGCTTCTTGGTCCTGATGCCGGATTTCACGCACATTGGCATTTCGCGGCGGATCGAGGCGCCAGAAGAACGGGCTCGGCTCAGCGACATCGTCAAAGAGATCAAGCCCGACGACATCGGCGTCATCGTGCGGACGGCCGCCGCCGACATTGACGCGGGCCACTTGCAGCGCGACCTGAAGTTCCTTCTGAAAAACTGGCGTGGCGTCGACGCCAAGCTAAAGAAGTCAAAGTCCCCAGCGATCCTCTATCAAGATTTGGACCTGATTCTAAAGACCACCCGCGATCTCTACGCCGACGACATCGAGAAGATCGTCATCGACGACTTCGAAGCGCACGAAGAGCTAAAGCGATTCTTGATCGCCACCATTCCCGGCGCCAGCAAGCGCTTGGAGCTCTATGCCGAGAAGACGCCCATCTTCGACGTTCACGGCATCGAGATGGACATCGGCCGGGCGCTCAGCTCTCGCATCGAGCTGCCTTCGGGCGGCTACTTGATCATCGACCAGACCGAGGCCTTGACGTCTTTCGACGTCAACACGGGTAAATACGTCGGCCAAGCGAGCGCTCAAGAGACGATCCTGAAAACCAACATCGAGGCGGTCGTCAAGATCGTCTCGCAGCTTCGGATCCGCAACATCGGCGGCATCATCGTCATCGACTTGATCGACATGGAACGGCTCGACGACCGCGACAAGGTCTACAACCTCCTCCAGGAAGAGCTGAAGCAAGACAAGGCCAGGACCAACGTCCTTCGCATCAGTGAACTCGGCCTGGTGCAGATGACCAGAAAGCGCACGGCTGAGTCGCTAGAGCGCCAGCTGATGGAACCCTGCCCCTATTGCGAGGGCAAAGGCCGCGTCCGGAGCACGGCGACGGAAGCGTACGACCTTCTGCGCGAGATTCGTCGGCACACTCTGCAAACGGGCCAACGCAACATCCAGGTCCGCGTGCGCGACGACATCCGCGAATGGATCGAAGCGGACGAACTCGAGCTCTTCAACCGCTTGATCCAAGAATTTCAGTTGAAGATAGATTTTAGGCCGACAGATTTGACTCTATCGGCCTTAAATGACGACCCCTATGAGGTCATCTCGAGCTGAGCCGGGGCACTGGCCCGGTTATTTGGTGGCGAGGCTACCGGCTTTCGGGACCCAGACGTCGCCGTCTTGTTTTTCCGGCACGAAGTAGAAGCAGCATTCCAGCTTCTTCAGGTCCTTGACGTCGCCTTTGACTTTGATCTGCGAATTCGCTTTCACCTTGGCGTTCTTGCTGTCGTTGACGGTCGCCGTCAGCATGCCTTTTACGATCTTGGTCGCCTGGGCTTTGACTTCGCCTTCCTTCACCGGACGGTCGATCGGCTTGGCGCGGATGCCGCCTTCCGAAACGGAGCTGTCGACCGCGAGGTCGGTGCCGCCGCCGTGGATTTTGGTCTTGGAAACTTGCTCGAGGAATTTCTGCTCGTCACCGGTGTAAGCGACCGACACCGTCGATGCGCCCTTTGCCGTGACCTTGACGCCGATTTCGGTGAGTTTGTTTTCCAGTGAGTCCTTGACCGCGGCGGCCGTGACTTTTGCGCCCTCTTTCACGTCTTTCGTCAGGTCGAGTTCGAATTCGTACTCGCCGTCTTTGACCTTTTTCCAGGACTTGGCGAGGCTGGCCGTCGGCTTGCCGCCGTCCATCTCGATCAAGGTCTTCGCCGTCGCGAGTTCCGCGACGCAAAACGCCGAAAGGACCAACATCGTGCTGAGAATTTTGGCTCTGATTTTCATACTGTTCCGTCTCCTTGGAAGTATAGAAAGACCGCTATATCAACTCATTGCAACAACCATGCGGGACCTGAATTCACCAAAGGCGGGGCGCAAATGCCCGAATCCTCTAGCCAGCCAGCGACGACCTTAGTCGCGCCGGCTGTGTCCTTTATGACACGAATTCTAGGGAAATGCGGCGTAAGTGACAACCTTGAACGTGGCCTCCTTGGAGGCCGGGCTGTCCATGGCTTTCAGGTCAAGAATCACCTTCTGGCCGCTGAGCTTTTTCAAGCCGCCGCTGACGTCGCTCAGGAGCATCACTTTGCCGTCGTCGCCGGTCACCTGGTAGACGCCGTCCTTGTCGGAGAGAACCCCGACGACGGCGTCGCGACCGCTGCTCGTCTTCGTCACGGTGAAATCCGTGGCGTCGAAGCAGGTCTTTTCGCCTTTGGCGTTGACCTTCCAATCGCCGGTGACCTTCACGGACATGGCGGCGAGCTTCTTCACTCGCTTCACCAAATCCGTATAACAAAGATTCGGACCTTTGTTTTCCTTCGGTTGGGTGAGCATCACTTCCGTATTCAGCGCGTTGCCGACCGTCAAGACCGTGCCTTCGAGCTCTTCCGCCAGCGCCGGCGCCGCCGCCATCATCATCATCATCAACCCGAAGGCCGCGAGTCCGCACCGTTTCCACAAGTTCCGCATCGGAGGCTCCTTACTTGATCTGAGCTTGGCCAAAGCCGGCATTGGCCGCATCGGTGCTCGGCGTGAATTTCAGGCTGCCGACTTTGGCGCCGGTATAGAGAAGCGGATTCGTCGAGTAATAGGAGATGTCCTCGATCTTCGGCGTGTTTTGTACCGTCGCCGTCCACGTGTGCGCTTCCGGCAGACCGCCGAAGCCGTTGAAGTGCATGCCGTAGGTCTTGTCCGAGTCGCCGGTGAGGTTCTTGATGTTGGCTTGGGGATCTTGCGCCTTGTTGACCAGCGGGATGTCCTCGACCTTCGTGCCGTCGAGCACCAAAGCCCCAAGGTAACCCTTGACGACGTCGGTCCACGTGCCGCCGAATGTGGCGCTGAGGTTCGCCGGACCTTTCGCCGCGGAGTTCTTCACGATCGCCGCGATGAAGTCGAGGCCCGTGCCGCCGCTGGGGATGCCGTCGGTGAAGGTGACGCCACCCTTTTGGCTAATCAGGTAGTAAAGGAACGTTTGGGCGCCGCCGCGCACGGTCTTGCCGTCTTCGGTCGAATGGAGGAACGGTGCTCCGTTGGCCCAAACTTGGAGAAACGCTTTCGAGTAGCTACCGAAGTTCTCGCCTCCGTAGCCAAAAAGGTCTTCCATGTAGTGGGCCAAGCCTTCGTCGACGGAGGCAACCTCCAGGACACCGGCGCTGGCATGTTTGCGGTAGTAGTTGATGATGGCGTGCTGCATTTCGTGAGCGACGGTGCCGTGCCATTGGCGCTTGGCGAGCGCAGGATCCGACGCGTCGCCGCCTTTGACCTTGCTGAAATCCGCGGCCATGTAGAGCATCGGTTGCTTAGCGGCGTCGGACATACCGGCCAAGAAGGCGCCAGAGAGCTGGTACGCATCGGTGTCCGGCCACTTACCGCCGTCGCTGAAGTCGACGACCGCGACGATTGGCTTGAAGGAATAGCCGCCTGAGGCTGGCATCGGATCCTTGTAGATGACTTCTTTGTAGCGACGGACGACTTCCTTGACCGTTGCTTGGATTTCCGCGGCGGTGCCGCCGGTCACGGCCGGAGAGATGTAGACGACGCAGAAATCGCCGCCGTCGAAGGCGCCACCCACCGGGATCTTGAGATCCGCGGCATTGGCGGGAGTGTCGGTATCGGGAGCCTTGATCGTCGCGCCATCGGCCGGGCAAGCCGGATCAGCCATGTTGGTCATGGCCAAAGGAGCCAAAGGCAACGCCTTCACTCTTTTCTGCGTCGCGGCCTCGCGGAAAGCCGTCTCGATTGGGCCGACGTTCGTGCCGGTCGCCGCAAACAGCTCCATCGGACCTTTACCTGCAGACATCTGCAAATAAGCATCGGCGCGACGAGCGGCGCGCCAGAACCATTCACCTTGGTTCAGGCCGAGGCTCGGGTCAAAACGGTTGAGGAGCGACCGTTTCTCGTGGTCTAAGAAGCCGCGGTCCATCGTCAAGGCGTCCTGTGCCTCGCTCGGCGGATTCGTGAGCATATAGCTGCCGCCGCTGCCGCCCGACGAACCGCCCGCGGCGCTGGCGTCTACGGTGATCGTGAAATTCTCAGCCGTTGCGCCGTCGATTTTGGCGGTGTCCCCGAGGACGAACGGCATAACGACGAACTGAGAGTCGTCGGTTGCTTCCTTTTTCTTATCGTCTCCGCCGCAGCCAGCCAGCAGTCCGAGCGTCAGTACCGAACCTGCCACCACACCCATGAACTTAACCACGGCATCCTCCTAAAAATTCCCTGAGATCAAAAATCTTGAGGCTTATTTTTCAAATACGCAAACGATCTCGTCTATCGCGCTCGGCTTAAGAGAACGCTTACAAGCTAGACGAGCCAAACCCTGCTTTGCCTCGCAAGCATTTTCATCTTTAATTTCAATAGGTTCCTTCAGGATATTGCCATCATATTTGCGGGCCGTACATCTGGCCTTATGAGGCTTGTCGTTGCAGACCACGACCGGAGGAGGGCATTCGCCAGCGGTCGGGTCGTCAGTGCAGACGATCTTCTTCAAGGCTTTTGGGTTGAGGTTCCTTCGGCATGCGGCGGCCAAGAGGTTGGCATTCGCGGCGCAAGCGTTGCTGCCCCATGCCTTCAGCGCTTGATCCTTGCTCCAGTCCTTGTCGCCATAAGCGTTGGCGGTGCAAACCGACGGCGCCTCGCTCGGGGGACAGGCGACCGACTCCGCCGGACAGTTGCCGCTGCTTCCGTCGGGGACGCATTCCACTTTGCCGAGGTCGGAGGGGACGAGGTTCTCCCGGCAAGCCTCTTTCTTCAAGGCAACGTGACCAAAGCACAGGTTGTTGCCCCAAGCGAGGATGCGTTCGTCGTCGGCCAGCGTCCGCGAGCCGACGCTCGACGTCGTGCAAAGCACCGGGCTGAATTCCTGCGTGCAGACGATGTCGGCGGGCGGGCATTCTGGCGCCGTTAGTGGCGGCGGCGCTTCCGGGATGCGAATTTCTTTTTTCTGCGACGCCTCTTTGGTCTCGCTCTCGGTCGTCGTCCGGCATGCGGCGACGCTGGCGAGCGAGATTACCAGCAAAAGGCGGCGACAGTTCCGTGGCAACATTTCGCTATGATAGCAAAATGTTCGGGACCACGCACACTAAGGCGAGGGCGCCAGCATGATTTTACGGCATGGCTCCGGGCACTGGGATGTTCATCGCCAAGGGGTGCGCCGCAGGCTCGCTAACGGCGGGCGCGGCAGCTCTCGGCGGAATTTTCGCGGCTTCAGCTTGTTGAGGCGCCACTTCTACGGCGGGCGGAGCTTGGGGCGGCAGCATCGAGGGCTGTTTGTCGGCGGCTTCGCCGGCGGCCTGCTCACCCGCTTGCTCCACGGCTTTGACCCCGTCCTTGGCTGCGTCGGAGGCAGCCTTCTCGGCGGTTTGGGCTGGCTTCGGCCCTTTGCCGAACGTCCCGGCTTCGCCGACCGAAGCTACTTCGTTGACCCGGACCTTGCCGAGCGCCGTGTAGAAGGAACCGCCTTGGTCCGTCAGGTCGACGCCCGTGACTTTCACCGAGCCGATGATCTTCGAAGGGATCTCGTTGTCGTTCAAATCCGAGGCAAT
>JAYWBY010000465.1:0-11386 GCA_043781115.1 Pseudomonadota bacterium | reverse complement strand
TTGTGTCGACGTAGCGGTTGCGCTCGTTCGCCCCGTCCGTATGCATGGCGGTCAAAACGCCGTCGCCGACGGCCTGGCCAAACTTCGCGGCATCCGTCGAGGCGACGAAGGCGCGATTGCCGTCGTGGTGCAGTTTGATCATCAATGAATTGACGCAAGCCACCAGCGGCTTCGGCTCCTTCGCGAGGCTATAGCGAAAGGCAAGCACGCGGTACGCCGCATAGTCCATGGCGTCGGCTAGGGCTTGCGGCTCGCCGCCTTCCCAGGTCGGCAACGACAGTTGAATGAAGCTCGGAGCATGAGCCGCGTGCGCCCAGGTTTCGTATAGAGCCAACGAAAGGGTGTAGAGGTTCCGGGCGTGAACACCCGGCATCGGGATGTCGCGGCGGACGAGCGCCAAAGTCATCTCGTCCCACCGCCGTGCCGCGTTGTTCTGTCCGTTTGGTCCCAGAACGGCAAGCCAATCATTTTCCGTCATCGTGCAAAGGGCCGGGTCCGCGTCGACCCGTACCGACTGCGCAAAAGAGCCAAACGAGTCGACGCTCGAGAGGGACTGGTCTCGGTTCTTGCCGCAACTTGCGGACACCGCTAACAGCAAGACCAAGGCGGCAGACTTCGATCGAATCACGGCATTCACCTTTAAGTTTAAGGGGGACTTGCAGGCGGACGTTATCGTCAGTAGCCGTTTTTTGCAAGGCGTCGACCCATCTGAACGTAGAGGCTCGGGTCGTCCGGGGTCGTCGTGGCGAGGCCGTCAACATAGCGATTGTACATGCAGAACGCCGCCGCGATCAGAACCGTGTCGTGGATGGCTTGGTCGTCGGCGCCCGCCGCTCTTGCGGCTTCGACGGCCTTGGTGGACACCGACTTGCCGCTGACGCGGACTAAGTCGGCGACTTCCAATAGGGCGCGGAGCTTTGGGGTTGGCGCCGCGCAGCTCCCTCGCTCGAGCACGTCGTCGACCTGCGAAGTGACTGGCAGCAGTTCTCTTGCGGCACTTGCGTGGCTTTGGGTGCAAAAGAAACAAGAATTGCCCGCCGAAACATACGTGGCGATCAACTCCCGCTCCCCGGGGGTCAACGAAGACGGACCTCGAAGAAGCGCGTTCGCAAGGCCCAGCAAATGCTTGCCCGTCTCGGGGTAGGCCTGCAGGGGGCCAGAGATTCCAGAGGTACCAGGTGGCAATGGGATGTGGGGCATGGGGGCGTCCTCCGCTGGCGTGAGCTGAGGAGGATAGCTCACGGAGGAGCTGGTTTCCATACATGAACTGGCCCATCACGATGGGCCTCCCCCGAGCCTCGGGACCTTCTTCGGCTCAAGGATTCGCGCGCCCTGGTCCGCCAACTCTCGCCACCAGTCTTACAATCGTGTCGATCAACATCCCCGCGGAAACCGGCTTTGCCACATGCGCCTGAAACCCCGCGTCCATGACTTCTTCGATCTCTTGCGGCCGCGCATAAGCGGTCAGCGCGATCGCGGGGATCGTTTCGTGACGTTCGTCGAGCCGCAGGCGCCGAATGAACTCGAGCCCGCTCTCGTCCGGCATGCCGATGTCGCTCAAAATAATGTCGGACGGTTCCTTCTCGAGCACCTTACGGGCTTCGTTGGCCGAGGCCACCGCCGACACTTCCGCTCCATACTTCCTTAAAAGCCGCGCGACCAGCGCCCGGTTGTTCGGCGCGTCGTCGACCAAGAGGACACGGATCGACTTCAGCGTATCGAGCGGTACGGAGGCGACGAGCCGATGCGGGACGACTTTTTCGGTCGCGGTCAACGAATAGGAAAAGGTCGTGCGAATCGGCAGCCTGACGCAGAATGTCGCCCCCTTTCCGACGCCGTCACTCGTCACGGTCACATGACCTCCGTGAAGCTCGGCGAGGTTCTTGACGATCGCAAGGCCAAGCCCGAGTCCACCAAAGCGCCTCGAAACGGAAGCGTCGGCCTGCCGAAAACGATCGAATACGTGCGGAAGAAAATCTTTGGAAATCCCGATTCCGGTGTCCCGCACTGTGAAGACGCAGTCGTCGCCGTCCTTCTCCACGTCGATGGTGACGCGGCCGCCGCGCTCGGCGAACTTGACGGCGTTGTTGGCGAGATTCCAAAGAATCTGGTGAAGCCTCGTCGGATCGACGAACATCGCCCCCGGCGCCTGCGCGACTTCGCAGACGACCGTGACGCCTTTGCTCTGCGCCGTTGGACGGATCGCCACGGTTGTGGCGAGGGCGATTTCGGCGGGCGAGGCTTCTTGAGGCTTGTAAGTCACCTTGCCCGTGATGATCGACGACACGTCCAAAAGATCGGCGACGATCTGGGTCTGGAGCTGGGCGTTTCTTTGGATGGCTTCCAAAGACGACCGCAAATCGGACGGTTGCGTCGCACGGAGCTCGCTCAGGGCCAGGTCGGCGTGGCCTTGAATGACGTCGATGGGCGTGCGCAGTTCGTGCGACAGCGTCGCCAGGAATTCATCCTTGAGGCGATTCAGGTTCTGCGCTTCTTGGTAGAGGCGGGCGTTGTCCACCGCGATGCCGGCGCGCACACAGAGGTCCTCTGCGAGCCGCAGGTCCCGTTCGTCGTAGAACCTGCCTGATTCCGTCGTCGTGACGAGCGTGATCGTGCCAATTGTCTGACCTCGCACCTTAATTGGCACGCAGATGTAAGAATGGAAGCCAATGCCCTCGATGATGCGCAGGTGCTCGGCGTCCGTCGCCGCCTGCTTCAGCAGAGCCTCGGGAATGACGGCCATGAGCTCGGACGCGCCGGTCTTTACGACGTTCGGGGGGCCGGTCGGCGAATCGTCTGGCGGCGGGTACCTCGCATGCAGCTCCCACGCCCACTTCACCTTTGCCGGATCGCTGTGCGCGACGGCGAGCTGCTTCAGTTTGCCGTCAGGCTGCACCATCTGCACCGAGCACCAGTCGGCGAGCGTCGGCACGGCGACCGAGGTGAACGCGCGCAGCGTTTCCTCGAGGTCCAGGCTGGAGCTAAGTGCCGCGCCGGCCTTGGCGAGGAAACCCAGCTGCTCGCGGGACCGCAGGATCTCAGTGATGTCGACGCCCGAGACGGCCACCTGCTCGACCTCGCCGCCGGAGGTGTTGGCCGGGGTCGCGCGAAACTGCACCCACCGGGTTTGACCGGCTGGGCCGCCGAGCGCTGACCAATAGCTGATCTCGAACTCGTCCGTTTCGCCGCGCGCCGCCGCTTCGACGGCCTGTTTGATGCGGCGGGCCGACTCCGGCAGGGGCTTCCACCAGGGGCACTCGTGGAAGACCTTGCCGTAAACCTCTGAAGAGTCCGCATCGATGACTTTAAGCGACAAGTCGTTCACGACGGTCAAGATTTGTGACTTCGCGTCAACCAGCCCGAAAAAGGACGGCGACGCATCGAGGAGCGTGCGGGTCTCTTTCAGAGCCTCATCGAGTTCTTTCCGGACGAAGACCTTGTCGGTGACGTCGTGCCCTTGCGCGGCGATGGCGTAGACTTCGCCGGTGGGGCGGCGCAGCGGCTGATAGATGAAATCGAGGTAGCGCGTCCGCTCTTCCGGGGAGATGGCGGTCGGAGCGTACTTGATTGGGACTTCCCAGCCGACGAACGGTTTCCCCGTCCTGACGACGTCATTCAAGAGCTCGATGAACCCTTGACCTATCAACTCTGGCTCGACCTCGACGAGGGTTTTGCCGATGAATCCTGTCCTCCCGATCAGCTTTTCATGCTCGGCGTTGGATTTCAGGTAACGAAAGTCCGGGACGCTGAGCAGAGTCATGAAAGATTGCGCTTCGGCGAAGACGTGGTCGAGCAGCCGTTCGCTTTCGATGATCGCGAGCTGGGCGACCTTCTGATCTTCGATGTCGGTCACGGTGCCGACCCAGTTCACCAAGGAGCCGTTGGGCGCGCTTTTTGAACCGCTGATCTTCGGGTTATGAGCGCGAAACCACTGGGGCGCAAGGCCTCCACGGTTTCGCACAGTTACCAAATAATGGCGGATGATTAGGACTCTTTTCAAGTTCGTTGTTCTGCGGTCGAGTTCGGTTGATTTCGGAGGGTGGTAACGCATCCGTCACGCATCGCGTCTCCTTTTAAGGTCGCGCGTGCGTGACGGAAGCCCGGCGACTAGTCAGCGACTGCTTCATCAAGTGGCCGCCGCTGCCTCATTCGCCGGGGAAGAGTGTTTACATTTTCAATACCGAACTCGCACAGAAAGGCTCGAACATGGAAAGCACTAGGAAAGTCAGGGTCGCCAAAGTCTCGGTGAAGGCTGTTACGTACCAGCCAGTGCGCTTGAAGCAAGGGACCTTCAAGAAACTGCAGAAGATCTTGGAGGCGGTGAATAAGAAAGACTTTGGCAGCAGGATCAGGTCCGACACTGTAATCGACGCGGCATTGTCACTTCTTTGCACCAACGAAATCGAGGCGATGAGACAGGGCTCGATGAGCAATGCTGATCGCTTGGAACGAATGTATCGGGCACATGTCGCCGACGAAGGTGCAATGAGCAAGGATGCGTTTCTGGGGTTGGTCCTCTCGGGGCAGTTGCCTCTTGACGCCGCAACTACAGCAGTTGCGGCGCCAGACGATGTAGCACAGGCGAACTGAGCTTCAGTAGCGGTTGGCGGTACTCGGGGAGCTCGTCTCCTCGAGCACCGCCACATCGTAGAGACATAAGGTATGCGACTATATCAGGGACCAGCCGATCGACGCGGACAGGGAGTGCCATCGGCACACGATACGCTTGAGTCGAAATCGAACAATAAAATTCTCAGCCCTTCTCTGCCTTCCCCTGCGCTTTAGGGCCGTCTCCTGAATACGGCCTTAGGAACGATCCCTCCGCTTCGACGGTCGTAATCATGACTGAAGTAGTTTCTCGAAAAATGGGAATGACTTTGCCCCCAAGCCGAATCTCACAGTTTATTGCTAGTTTCCCAGTAACATAGATGCAGGCTTCGTTATCGTACGTCAAACGTGTCGACACTTTTTCGAGATGCAACCGCGCGGCCTCGATGAGCCCTCCCCACCTCGTGATACGATCTCGAAGTTTGTCTTTGGCATCCTTCTCGGACTTGCTGAGCTTGGCAGGCGGTTTTTTCATTAAGTCTCTAAACACTCGTCGTTCTTCCTCGCTTTGCTTCACCAACGCCATCAGTCGCCCCTGGCGCAAGTGCGCCGAGAGTTCGGCTTGAAAGTTGACTCCAGCGCTGACCTCGGTACGACTACCATCGGGTAGTCCAAGATTTTTTGTCTTTAGCATGTTGCCGCAGACGTAGGATCCGCCACCTATTAGACCGTCGGTGCCAGTGACCGTTATCACGCCGCCCACCATGATGTTTGACTGCATGATCGAGCGAGCGACGGTGAGCGACCCTCCGCATGTCACCTTTGAATTCTCGACGAAGTCAGCGTTGATATCACCCCGGGCCCGGACCGAGCCACCTTGTCCGACGACGATACCGCGCCCGACCGTGATATTGCCCCCACACTCGATTTTGCCGCCGCAGATTTCACCGCGAACCAGGAGATCACCCCTGACTTTCACATTTGCGCCGCTATCTATGTTGCCTTTGATTTCGGCAGGTCCATCAAAGACAATGTCACCCGAGGCGAGGTTGGCGTTTCCCTCGTGGACGAGGACCTTCGTAAGGCTCAGGGCCCCGTTCCCGTCGTACCCGACGACGCCGCTAAGCATCGCATAGAAACGCCCGGTTCCTCGTTTTTCGATGCCCTCGCCGAGAAGGGGATCCGGCATCGTCTCGCCAGTCGGTGGCGAGACATCCCGTCCCGTTACCTCCTTGCCTACTACTGGCGGATCCATAAAACGAACCTCAGCGATAAGCTGACCGGCTTTAGCCAAGGAATGGCGCCGGTAGGCCCGAAGCCCGTCGCCTGGCTGCTCGTCTTGCTCCTGAGTGACGAGGTGCAAGTAAGGCCCTTGTCCAGCCGCGGCTGGGAGGCCAAGCGCGACCACGAGACCACGAAAGTCGAGGTCCGCCGCAACTATCTTCTTGATGTCATCGAGAAGGCCCACCCGAGTTCCAAATATGACGCCGGCCCTTTCCAACTCGCCGTGGAGCCACTCTTCGGTGAGTTTGGTTGCGGCGCGGGGAAGCCCGGGCGAGAACGCCGTGATATTGGCGGTCATGCGATCGTCGCTGATGGCAACCGTTAGATGGGGAAAGCTCTGGCCTCGGTCCCCCAAATCCAGGCGCCGCGGACTAGGTGCTTCGTTGATGCTAGCGTAAGTTGTTGGTGTCGGGTCGATTGCTGCAAGGAGAACCAAAGGAAGATCTAGGCCCAAGCGTTCGGGACCGCAAAGCCCGGCTTCAATGCTTTCCAGCAGTTCTTGACGAAGGACGCGGTATGCACCTTTCTTGAACCCCGCCAGCTTGCCAATGGCCTCCTCGATCCCCACAATTCGTTCTTCGACGCGCCGTAAGTTGGAGACAAGGCTTAGGTCAAAAATAACGAGACTTATTTCTTTCCGGGCTCGGTTGATGGCGAGATGAAAGGGTCGCCGATCTTTTGGTCGACTACGTTTGATGCCCTTGATTGCCAAGTCTTGGACTCGTTGGCCGGCCCTTGCTCGCCCCAACGCTCCGTGAATTTGGGTAGCGTTGAGGCGCTTGTTGATGCCGCGTTCGCGCAGCGCCCGTTGCAAATGTAGCTTCAGCCAATCAAGCTGCCACGCAGCGACCTCATTCGCGTCCGCATTGATCGACAGGATCGCCAGGCTGTCATCATCGAGCGGCGGCTTGATTTCCAGACCTGACAATGGCGGGGCACCGGCGGCAAGGACAATGGTTATGGAATCAGGTGCATCTGATGCTCGATGCTCCCTAAGCTTGGCCCAGGCGCGCTCAAGTCGTTGTTCGTAAATGGTGAAAAGAATAACCTTGCCGCTCCTTTCGACCTCCAGCATTTTGACTCGCGCGCGAGCGGTCATTTCTGGCGGTGGCGACGGCGACTCCGCGCAGTGCTTTTGCGTGAATGTAAGCAGAATTCTCAGTTTCTTCGGATTGTAGGAAAGGACGGGCGGCTCAAGAGATGAAGGCACGTTCGCTGCGGGAATTGATCCGCTCAAACCTTCAAGGGGTTCTAGCTTTACCTCCGGCGCGACGTCGCCAGGTTTCGTGTTCTTGAAGGAATCCATGCCATCTCGCTCTTGATCTCTTGTTTCAACAACGATCTGAACGTTTCCACCATTGCCGGCTGCCCTCGTTTGCGTTAAGCCGTCGCTTGCTCCATACAGATAAGATCGTCAGCCCCCACACAATCTAAAGATTTCAGTACTTTCGTTGTATTTTCAGGATATTAACAAGGCTCACGCCGAGCGTTCGCGTGCCTCCGGCAGCAGAAAATAGCGAGAATTTGCATCTGTCGACCCGCCTCATCCGGCGCGGCCGGATTCATACCCGCAACCAAATATTCTAATTGCCAATTTCATTTTAATTTAAAGTTTCGAGATGCTCGCCGATCTCATTTGTATCGACTGCATTTTCGATCTGTACACGAACGTGCGAAACCGGCTGGATTGGAGTTCATATCTATGGGGCTACGCTCACTCAACGAAGAAAGGCGACATGCACGACGGCCGCTGATGGGAGATTTGACCGGCAGCCTTCTTGTGGCATCAGGGAGACGTCCGGTGCCATGCCTCGCCGTCGATCTTTCCAACGCCGGCCTCCGTATCCTAGCTCGCGAAGAACTGTCACCCGGCGTGTCGATGTTTCTTTCAATTGAGGGCTACAACCTTCCGCTGGTCGTCGTGTGGTGCCAGCCGGATACCCAATCTGAAGGGTCCTACGCCTGCGGCCTGGCAAGTGCAAGTGACGCTGACCTCGAATCCTTCTTCAGACTCGTGGGCTGGCTCGACGAAGGCGATATTATCGACGGCCTGAAAACCGAGAATTGGGTACGTAGTTTGGAACTCGTCAGCGCCGCGGCAGAGGAGACTGACGATTGACACCTAGGCCAATGCGCCTCTGAACTTAACGATACGGCGACCCCCGCGAGGGTTACCTCTTCAGCAGCGAAATTAGCCGCCGGACCGTGCTCACGGCTTCCGCCTGCAGGCCGTCGCTGCGTAGTGCGGGAGCAAGCCGTGCTCGGAATCAGGCGCCCGAACGGGGAGCTAAACCGGCGAGTATCTCCTGTGCCCAGCCCGGAATCGTGGCGAGCGTCGTGTACCCCTTCACGCCGTCGGTCCGTGCCACTTCGGTCGCATGGCCGTGCGACGTGTCGAAGATGCGAAAGCGGTCGTGCGAAAAGACCGTCTCGTAACAGAACGACTCCTGATCCTGAAAGTACAGGTTGATCTGCGCCTGCGCTTCCTTCTGAGCCGCCACTGATTCCGCTTCGCCGATTTCCTCGAACCGCGCGCGGGCGATCAGATCGGCGTTCACGAAAGGGAGCACTTTGTATTCTGGCAAGCTGGCATGAAGCGTCGATTTGCCGGCGCCGTTTGGTCCGACGATGATGATCAGGACGGGTCCTTTCAATCGATCGTTTCGAACCGGTCATCGACCATGCGGCCGGTGACGCGGCGGCCGTCTTTGAAGAGTTTTTCGACAAAATCAGAGCCGCGCGGACTCGATACGAAGATGAAGTCGGCGCCCGCGAATACAGCGGATTGGACGCTACGATCCAATTCTCCGCTCTCACTACGCTTGTTTGCAGCACTCCAAAGGTCGATACTCTTCGAGTCCTCTTCACCTCTCAGCCATTCATTGAAAAGGGCTCGGTGCGTGTCCGCGAAGCGCAGGGCTTCTTCGACCGCTTGCTGTGGAAGGGAAAACATTTCGGCTGCACGCTCAACGGCGATGTTGCCGCTCCGCATTGTGTGGACAAGCCCGAAGACCGTCAGCTTGCGCCCCTTGAAGCGCCACACACCATCGGCGTTGGAGATAAAGAGCTGCTTGGTCGAGCGCCCGCGCGGCGCACGCTGTTTCTCGGCAAGCTCCTGCGCCAACTCGTGAGCGGCCAGCTCCTCGCGAGCTGCCTGGATCGCGTGCTGTAGGATGAAGTCTGTAACGGACAACTCGGCGGCGGCAGCGGCCGACTCGATGATGTCTTTGTTCGTTTCGGAGATCCGAAGGTTGATGCGGCCCATAGAGCGCCTCCCATCTATCTATCGGCAATCTACCAGAACACTTGAGCAAATTGTACGTACATTTGGAATATATAAGGTATATCAATATGTTATTTCATCAACCATGAGAATGTCCGGCTGCCCCTGAGTCGCAAAGAAGGGCGGTGCCGGTGCGCCGCCAGCGGCGGTCACGGGTCGGATCTTGCCGTTTGGGCCGACGCTATGCCTCCGCCGCATTGGCCAGGATCAATTCGGCGACGATTCGGTGCACTGGCTCATAGCTACAACCGAGTATCCTGGCGATTCGATATGGCTTCTGTGTACCCGCCTCGAACTCGGTCACAATGTCGGCGCGGAGGCAGGCACCAAATTTGAGGCGATTGCGATACTGCTGACTGTGGCGAGCGAGATCCTTGGGCGGCATTACGTCGTCAGCACGCAGGCGCACCGTGCCGGCGGCGACGACAAGATTGCTGGTCTTGCGTAGCCACGGAACAGTACCCTCGACCTTAGTAAAGACTTCAGTCAAATCAAACGGGGGGAGCAAGCACTTACAGGCTTTATTAACTATACTGTACCTTACAATATAGTCTAACAAGACTAACTGCGAATATGGCGCTGTCACCCTTGCCTTAGCCCTATATATGGTATAAAAACCATATATGAGTGCCTTGCTCTTATACCACTCCAAGATCACCATGGTTCACAAACGCACCGAAGCCGTTGCTATCGCGGAACTGAAGGTCTGGCAGGTGCCGAAGACCACGCATTTCCCCGAAGGCATCAAGTATTCGCTGTTTCTGGTGAACAAGGCGACTGGTGCAGTGCTAATCGGATACGACAACCACAAGCCGAAGGGCCATCACATGCACGTTGGCGACATGGAACGTGCCTTTGCATTCCAAGACGTCGACACGCTGATTGATGACTTTTGGTCCAACGTTGAAGAACGGGGATACCTGCCATGAAAGCCAAAAAAGTCAGAATCGTTATGCAGTCAGTCGATGACATCAAACAGGAATGGACAGCCGCGCTGAAAGGCAAGGTCAAATCCACGCCTAAAGGCGACGAAATCATCGTCACTGGATTGGCGACGATTGCCAAGATATTTTCCAAGACCAGGATGGAAATCTTGCTGGCGATCATCACCCAAAAGCCGCAGTCGATCTATGAATTGGCGAAGATGGTGAACCGTGATTTCAAAAACGTGCATTCCGATGTGCAGTTCTTGAACGAAGTCGGCTTGATCAAACTCAAGGAAACCGGCGACAGCCGAAAGGGACTAAAGCCGATTGCCAAGTATTCAGGCATCGAACTGGATCTTGTTGCATGAACCCGCCGGGAATCGGCTCCGCTGCCCCTCCCGGTGATCCAGCTAACAGACCCCAACACGACCAGGGCGGCTGGCCTCCAGGGTTTCGAATGGCACGTCTTACGGCACACGCTTGCCAGTCACCTGGCGATGCGCCAACTTCAAGTGACCTTTCCCCTCGCGAATCCGAAATGACACGGTGACCAACGCCGTTCTCTCTGGACCGGGCTTGACGTCGAGTAATCGCGACTCAATTTCGACGAACCGCTCGCGTTCAGATATGACGCTTGGGTCACGAAGGACGCTCGCAGCCCAGGTCTTGGCGTTGGTGTCCCAAAGATCGTAGAGCTCTGTTGGCAAATCCATGGCGTAGTCCAGCTCCGCCCAGTTCGATCCGTGCCATATTTTTAGCGGCTGTTGATGCTCTCCAAGAACGTGCGGGACGAGGTAAAGGTTGGAAAACATTGTCTGCGCTAGCTTCGTCGCGGCTTCGACCAATTTCCCATCCATATACAGTGCCAACGACCAACACAAGTGACTGAACGGCTCGGGACCGTCGTCCGGAAAAGCGGTCTTGTACCAATCGTAGTATTGAATTGCGCCGTTTAAGTCGCCCAGCAATAAGTACATTGGTCCAACGAGGAACCGCTTTCCAGATCCGTCACTGTCCCCAGTCTTAAGGCTGCGGCGGTACCGGTTGATGCGCTCCTTGAGCTTTTTTTTGTCAGGAGGAAACATTATTGGTCCCCCATCCGGTTAATGCCAAGCCGTCCCGCCATTTTTTTGAGGTCATTAACCGACATCTGCCAGAAGTCCCCGTCCATGATTTGCTCCGCAGAGGCATCACCTGCTTGGGTGGCGATGGCGGCCAGTCGCTGCGCCATCTCCATCCGACCAGTTTCGGCCAGGCGCTGAATCAGTACCGTCAGCTCGTCAATGACCTGGCAGTAGGCATCTGCCTCCGCGTAGGGGACGTGACCGCCAATCGTCGCAGCATC
>JAYWBY010000464.1:0-4206 GCA_043781115.1 Pseudomonadota bacterium | reverse complement strand
CTCTGGGTTCACTGCTCTGGGAGTGAGTTCACCCAATCGTCGGAGGCTGCCCCGTCGTCTCCAACACGTTGAACCAGAGTTCTCCGTTCGGATTGATGTTCTGCTTCACCCCCGCGAGTGCGCTCGTTGGTACGTGCGTCATTTCCCCGTGCCAATACCCAATCAGCAACCCCGACTTCCCCGCCATCGCGGCATGCACCGCATTTTGCGCCAACCTCGAACAGTGGAGCTGATCGTTGGGCGTTGCGGGCGCTGCGCGGATGAGATAGCTCGGATCTATATACTTTAGCGTCGCCGGAATTTTGCGTTCATGGAAGTGGGCGCTGATGCGGTCGCGGAGGAAGGTGCCAATGTCGCCGAGTTTGGCGTTGCCCGATGCGTCCTTGCCGAGGTTTGCGGAGTCTCCAGAAAAGAACTGCTGTCCCGCGCCCTCCGCGACGACGATGACGGCGTGGCGACGAACGGTGACTCGGTCTTCGACGAGTTGAAGCAAACCGTTCGGGCCCTCCAACTTGAAGGGCACTTCGGGGATCAGACAGAAATTGGCGTGGCCGGTTGCCAGGCAGGTGTTGGCGGCGATGTAGCCGGCGTGGCGGCCCATCAGCTTCACCAGACCGACGCCGTGGGGGACCCCCGTGGCTTCGACGTGCGCCGAGTGGACGGAGTGCGTAGCGGTGGCGACGGCCGTCTCGAAGCCGAAGGTGCGGCGGACGAACGGGATGTCGTTGTCGATCGTTTTCGGCACGCTGACGACGGCGATGGTGAGCTTGCGGCGTTTGATCTCTTCCCAGACCGCCGAGGCGCCGCGCATGGTGCCGTCGCCGCCGATGGTGAAGAGCATGTCGATCTTGTTCTCCACGAGGCCATCGACGATTTGTGTGGCCGTCGGCGTGCCGCGCGAGCTGCCGAGGATGGTGCCGCCGGAAAGGTGGATGTCGGAGACTGAATCAGGGTCGAGGTGCAACGGTGTTTCGCCGTCTTCTGCCAAGCCGGCGAAGCCGTAGCGAATGCCGAGCACGTCGCGGCAGTTGTACCGGTACCAGAGCTGCAGCACGATGCTCCGGATGACGGCGTTGATGCCGGGGCAAAGGCCGCCGCAAGTGACGATCGCGGCGCGCGCTTTCGGGGGATTGAAGAAGATCTTGGCTCTCGGACCGGCGAGCTCGAAGCCTTCCGGGTCGCCGGCGCCCTTGCTGAATACTTTTTTCAACGACGATAAGCGCGGGTGGTAGATGAGCAGGTCGTCGTCGCGGGTGTAAGCCGTCGCGTCGGGGCGTTCGATCGGCGACGGAATGGTGGCCTCACCGACGCTTTCGATGGCAAATCGCCCGCTTTTCATCGTCCCGGTCCTATGGTAATGATCGCTCGGCTCCGGCCTTCGGAGTCCATGGGGTCCTTCTTACTTTATATTGTTTTATTCGGGATTTGGCGAGTTGAGGCAGGATTTTTTTCAACTGACCCGACCAGCTTTGGAGCGCTATTGCCGCTCTCAGAGCCATCCCGGCATGCATGCCAAAGACCTCTTCCGGAACGCCTACAAAGCCTTAAGTCCCGAGCCCTGGGCCGACGAAAACCTCCCCCGCAATCTGGCCAAGACGATGGCCGAAGGTTTCGTGCTGGGCCTCCCGAAGCTCGACCAAGTCCACGTCTCGGGCTACGACTCTAGTGTGAAATTTCTCCTCGGCTTGGAAGACGCGAGCCAGGTGGAAGCCGTATTGATGCCCGAGTCGAACCGCATCACGCTGTGCCTTTCGTCGCAGGTCGGTTGCGCTCAAGCCTGCGTCTTTTGCCACACCGGCCGCATGGGCCTTACGCGCAACCTCACGGCGGGCGAAATCGTCGCGCAAGTCATAGGCGCCAATCACTGGATCAAGGCCAATCCGGAGTGGCTCGCCGCCGTTCGGTTGCCGGCTAAGTCGCGCGTCTCCAATCTGGTTTTCATGGGCATGGGCGAGCCGCTCGACAACGTCGACGCGGTCGTCGACGCCATAGGGATTTTGACGGACGCCTACGGTTTGCAGATGGGGCTGGCGCGGATTTCCGTGTCGACGGCCGGCCATCTCGACGGTTTGAAGGCCCTATATCAAGCCATTCCCACGGCCCGAGTCGCGCTGAGCGTCCATAGCGTCGACGACCTGCAGCGCTCGAAGATCATGCCGATCAACAAGCGCTGGCCGCTCGCCTCAGTCATCGAATTTTTGAAGGGCCGTCCCGCAGCGACCTCGCGATCGGTGATGCTGCAATACACGATGATCAAGGGCGTCAACGACTCCGTCGACGAAGCCCGGCGGTTGGTCGAGTTGGCGCGCGGGCTCGACGCCAAGATCAATTTGATCCCTTTGAACGAAGTCAGCGCGTCGCGCCTCAAGGCGCCCCCGTCTGAGACCATTCAAGCTTTCCGCGATGTCCTGCACACCGCCGGACTCCGGACGATGGTCCGCTATTCAAAGGGCCAAGACATCGCCGCGGCCTGTGGCCAGCTGGTCGTGCAATAGGGTTGTGCCTGACTGCCGCCGTTTTTGGCAAAGGTCATAAAAATGGAGATTTTCGCCTTTGGGGTCGGAGGGATTTATTTCCCCGCTGATTAGAACTCAGCAGGACGGCCTGAGGGCCGCTAACTTTTTTTACGCCAGCCACCGATGAAAGACTGAGCAGTTCTCACGCCCTAAGTCCGGGAGTCTTGGGTTGTCCGATCAAGTGAAAATTTCTTACAACGCCGCAGCCATGCGAGTCCGTTGTGAGTTTACCCGCGGTGCTTGCTTGAAGAGCGAGACGCCGCCGCCCGATCTCATTGGCCGCGCCAAAGCCAAGCTCGAGCAGATTAAGGCCGCCGGCGAAGCCGCCTTCTTCACCGTCTATCAAACGAGACTGAACGACGCCTGGAAAGCCATGCGCGCCGCGACCGACGAGCCGGAAGACCGCATTTGCTCTTTGACGCTCGGCGCCGCGTCGCCGGCCCTGGCGGGCATTAAGATCGAGAAGCCGACGGCGGACAAAGCGCTCGCGGCGTTGACGATTGAAGCGACGAAGGACGTCGTCGCCGGCTGGCGCTACGAATGGTTTAAAATCACCGTGATCAAACGCCTTCGCGACGGCGGCATCAAAGAGCACGTCAACAACGCGCAACTTTACGGCGCCTACCTCAAAGCCAAAAACGGCGAGCGGGTGCACGGCATGGCGCTCGGTCCGACAAGCGGCGCCGGCGGCCAAAATCAAGCGGGCAAGTCCTTTTCGGTGATCGCCAACAAGCAACGGCTCGAGATCGCCGTCGTCATCCGCAACGCCAAAGAACTCCGTCAGAAAGCTCAGCGCGAAGCGATGCTCGCCTTGATCAATCAGGCGATCAAACAAATGTCGGCCGACGGTTCGCAGTACACGGTGCAAAAGAAGGACTTCCTGGTCGCGCTGCAGTCGGCGATCGACGGCCCGGAAGGCCTGGGGCTCGAGCTGCCGCTAGTCCTGCTCGCGGCAACCGGCGCGGCGAGGGCGGCTGCCGCCGTGCAGATCCCGGCGAGTT
The DNA here is from genome assembly GCA_043781115.1 of Pseudomonadota bacterium. Taxonomy (GTDB): domain Bacteria; phylum Bdellovibrionota_B; class Oligoflexia; order Oligoflexales; family CAIYRB01; genus CAIYRB01. The sequence goes on along the minus strand of JAYWBY010000464.1, from coordinate 689 downwards.
ACCCCGGAGCCGGACGGTTAAACTTCGAAATCTCAAAGGACAAGATGGAAGCCCAGATTGCCGGCTTCAACATGTCCTACTACGACGACCCGAGCTTCCAAGTCTCTCCTGACTGGGTGCAGAACGAGTTGAAGCGTTGCCTAATTCCGGGCGCGATGGTCGACGACGTGCTGAAGCCCCTTTCCGAGGGCATCAAGAAGCACGAAAATCTCAACGGCATGGTGGCTTGTCGCGGCCAAATCGGCCAGGGCGGCAAGGGTCCCTTCGTGCATCAGTCGTACAAGGATGCAACCGGCCGCGCCGGAGGCAACCTCGACGTCGACTCGCTCGACATTCGCGAGATGCAGCAGCGCGTCACCGTGAAGAGCGGTCAGTTGGTTGCCGAAATTCGCTATGCCACGCCGCCGCTCCCCGGCAAGAACATCTACAACGAGGAAGTCCCGGCTCCGGCCAACGACGACTTGATCATCCGCGTGGGCGAGGGCATCCAGCAACGCGGCAACGGCAAGTTTTTTGCTTCCGCCGACGGCATTCCTTTGATCGAAGCCGAAGCGATCTCCCTGACCAAGGTGCTCGTCCACAACGGCGACGTCAACCTGCGCACCGGCAACATCCGCTTCGACGGCCCGGTCGAGATCAAAGGGTCGATCGACAACGGCGCCATCGTCGAGACCACCGGCGACCTGCTA
>JAYWBY010000463.1:0-4215 GCA_043781115.1 Pseudomonadota bacterium | reverse complement strand
ACCCGGTTGCAACCACGATGTCGGCGTCCGGAACATAGCGTTCGTCCAAGCTCGGTACCCAGGCGACTCGAACTCCGTCCGCTAGGGTAAACCAGCGGCGCGGATGCCAGTCGCCAGTCAACTTTCGCTGAACATAGCGACCGAGACGGGCGGTCTTCACCAGGGGCGTAGTATCCTGCCGCCAAATTGCCGGATGCAACACGTGCACGTCATGGCCGCGTGCGCACAAGCCATTCGCATATTCATACACCACCTTGAAGCCGCCTACTGGGACGCGGCCGTGGTGAGGCAAACAGAAGGTAATCCGCATAAGGAAAACACTACCATCGCTGCATGCGTTCTGCTTCATTGTACATTGACGGACACATACGGCCACGATTGAGGTGAGGCCACGGCTAACCCTCAGAAATCGCTAGAAACAGCAACGAATCCCAGTATATCGGGATGGGCTTCTTTCGCAAATCTATTTTACGGTTGGAGGATTTTTGGCGCTTCTGTCGGCAAAGAGAGTCGTGCATACTTCTGCTCTGCGTCGATATCGTGGTCGAGAACCAACCTTTTTATAGGAGTTGTTCTAGGACCATGCCAGGCCTCATTTCGTACATCATGGTGACGATGAATCGCAAGGAAGCGGCCCTGCGGTGCATTGCATCGATTGTGCGGCAAGACTATCCACAGCGCGAAATGATCGTCATCGACAATGGCTCGACCGACGGCAGCCTCGAGGCGATCGCATCGAAGTATCCCTGGATCCGACTCATTAGCCAGCCTAGCAACGTTGGTCCGGCGGCGGCGCGCAATCTTGGGATCAAGGCGGCACGTGGTGACTTTCTTATTTTTGTCGACGATGACGCCGAGTTGCGTGACACTTCCGCAGCGACGCAAACTCTCCGGTATTTCGCGGCCGACGAGCGGGTGGCGATAGTAAACTTCGCGGTCTTGAATCCAACTTTGGGGACGCATGAGCGTGATGCAATTCCTCGACGGGACAAGTGCGTTTTTCCGACTCCCTATGAGTCCGCATACTTTTGCGCGTGCGGCTTTGCCCTGCGGCGCGCCGCAACCGCCGAAATCGGCCTCTTTTGGGATCGGCTTTTCTATTACTGCGAAGAGCTCGACTATGCCTACGCAGTCGCGGCCAAAGGACTCAAAATCATTCACGCCAGCGACATAGCGGTGCTCCACTGGCGAGTTGCGACGGGGCGCCCGGGGGGCCGACGTATCTACTTCAACGCCCGTAATCGCCTGCTCATCGCTGCGCGCTGGTTGCCTGTGTGGACGGTGCTTTCGACCGTCGTCGCTTGGTGGCTGAGCCTCATGGTTGTCGCCTTGCGCTATGGACATTTTCGGTCACTAGCACGTGGCATAGCCGACGGCCTAAGGCTCTTGCCGGAGTCCTTGGCGCTGAGGGACGTCCTGCCTGCCGCCACCCTGCGGCATCTCCATGCATTGTCCGGACGACGCTGGTATTAGGCCTCTCCATGGAAAAATAGCCCTCGGTGTTTATTCGTTAAAGGCGGCAGTAGCGTGCAGGAGACTTCCAAGACAAAGAAGATTTGGACGGAGTTCGAGCGCTCGTGCGTCCAGGGCAAGGGCATCGACATTGGCTGCGGTGATGACCCCTTAGGTCCGAGCGTGCGCCGATTTGATGTGAGTGACGGCGACGCCAATCACATCACTCGATATGTATCCGAAACGTTCGACTTCGTTTATTCCTCGCACTGCTTGGAGCACACGCTCGATCCGGCGCAGGCCTTGGCCGAGTGGTGGAAATTGGTCCGGCCCGGCGGCTATCTGATTCTCATTGTCCCTGACGAGGACCTGTACGAGCAGGGTGTTTTTCCAAGTCGCTTTAACCACGATCACAAATATACGTTTACCATCAAGAAAAGCACGAGCTGGTCACCGGTGTCGGTCAACGTCCTCGACCTAGTCCAGAGATTGGACGCTGCGAAAGTCATCAGCATCACTTTGCAGGACAATGGCTACGACCGCTCGCTGCTGGTTCATGGTCGGTGCCGCTTGCCCCGCCTTGCAAGGATTGGTGTCAAATTGATCAAACGGATCGAAACGGCGTTTCGGGTCCGCCTGCCGTATGGGCAATTGCTCCGGGCGCACCTCGAAGGCTTCGACCAAACTCTTGCAGAGGACGGCGCGCTCGCGCAAATCCAATGTATTTTACAGCGAAGTCTTTAATATGCGGCCAATCCATGATGTCCTGAAAAGAATCTTCGCCGCGCTTGGCTATACCGTCGTGAAAAGCGGCAAACAGCCAATCCTCCCAACCATGCGCGACGGCTCTCCGGTCCCCGATGCCGAATTCTACCGTCCGCTTTTCTCGCCTTGGGAAGGCGGCGGATTCGGCGATGCCGCGCCCTTTCTGCGCGCCGCCTCGCAATTGACGGTCGTTTCGCCGGACAGGCTTTGGACGCTCTGCGCGCTCCTTCAGCAAGCTGGGCGGGTGGCGGGCGATGTTTGGGAGTGCGGCGTCTATCGCGGCGGTACGGCAAAAATGTTTGCTGAAGTCATTGCCAGTTCAACTTGGGGGCAGGGCAAGGCGCTTCGACTCTTCGATACCTTCGCCGGAATGCCCGCGACCAGCCCGTCCGTCGATTGGCACAACAAGGGGGACTTCATTGACACGACACTGGCGGGGGTCCAGGCGGCGATCGGTCCAATGCCTTTTGTCCATTACCATCCCGGCTTGATCCCCACGACTTTTTCAGGGCGGGAGGCAGACCGCATTGCCTTTGCCCATGTCGACGTGGACATTTACAGCTCGGTGCTTGATTGCTGTCACTTCATTTTGCCTAGACTTGCCATTGGCGGAATCCTCGTATTTGACGATTACGGATTTCCGACCTGCCCCGGCGCAAGAAAGGCGGTCGACGAAGCCTTTTTGGGGACGCCGTATGCTCCTTTGGTGCTTCCTACCGGTCAAGCTGTAGTTTTTAAGAACGTTTAATCGCTAAAGCAGCGCGGATGCATGCTGCGTCTTGGCCAGAGATAAAACCGCGGTGGCTCGTAATGATGCTCTGCGGTGAAAGGGCCCGAAAAACGCTCATCACAGAGGTCATTTCGCACGAAGAAAGCATTGATGCCGACGAGATTACAGCCGACCAATGAGTATCCGAACTCCTGGCCGAGGTCGGCAATAGTCTGGAGGCTTGCCCCAAAATAGTGTGAAAGATTCCAAGTTAACTCTGGTCTGTAGTCGACAGCCCAACGGATCGGTGGGCGCAACGTCGCATTGTATTCGATGACGACTACCCGAGGCCGAAAGTGTCCCAACGCTTTCCAAACCCAGTAAGTGTTGCGGTCGATGTCGATCGACAGCAGGTCGAATTCTTGGGGGACGTCCTGGCCCCTTAGGACTTGCTCGACGTTCTCGGCGGTCACAAGGGCCTTTTTGAAGGACAGAGTGCCATCGGCGATTTGATTGCGAAACGTGCGTTCAATCTCCTTGGCATGGCCGTCGTCACCGTCGATCCAGCAGCCGCGCCAGTTTTGCCAGAGCAAACTGGTCGTGTTGTTTTCCAGCCCATCTCCGACCCCGATCTCCACAAAATAACGCGACTTGGGTGTAATCCTTTTGAAGATTTCCTCGATAATTCCGTCGTCACCACACTGGGAGAACACTTGCGATTCAAAGCGATTCAGACAACGAGGATCACGGAATTTTTCGTTCGAGGAGAGCAGGCGAGCGATATGTTCCTCGACCTGGAGGCCGATCAATTGACGCAGCGGACCAGTCGTGGCGGCCGAGTCAAGCGAAGTTAGCCAATGACTTAGGACGTTCTGGGTGTTGAACAAGCGCAAAAGCTGGCGCACGAAAGGAATTCTTCGGACGACAGAGTTTACGAGTCGGCTCACTATCGGTCCGTTTGGGGGACGCTGCCTGCTGCTACTGGCCGCGATGATTTATAAGCAACGACCGCCAAATTTCCGGCGGGAATGGCCAAGCGAATTCTTTTGAGCAACGGCAGCGACAGGCAGGCTATCACCGCCCGCTTCATGGTTGTTGGCATCGGCAGCAGACGCGCCCAATAACGGAGGGGGTAGGAATTCCAAAGTCGCTTGACCGTTACTTCTTGGTATCCCGCCTCGTGCAAGAGGCGACGGATGCTCTTGCGGCAATAGAGTTGCAAATGTTCAATATCGAAAATCGGCGACCTCTCTCGCAGAATTCTCGCCGAAAGCGCCCGTCGGTTGTGG